>VXTH01000235.1:0-12785 GCA_009837565.1 Chloroflexota bacterium
GTCTGCGCAACCTGCAGATCTTTGAGGACGAGCGCCTGGTCGAGAACGCCGACGGCCGGTGCGCCGGCCTCGGCGAGACGGCGCGCGTCGTCCATGGTCGAGCTGGTCTGAACGAGGTAGTGGAGTTCCTGCCCGAACTCCTGGGTGGTCAGCAGGGAGCGGACCAGATCAATATCAAGCCGTTGATCTGGCGGCAACAGGTCATGGTTGGACATGGCCGAAGGCTAGCGAGTTAAACGGTACGACCCCGAGCTGGGCGGCCCGGGGTCGTCGTGTTCGCCCAGGAATCGGGCGACGGTTCAGAAAGCGCTTAGGAGGCGCCCACCTCCACTACGCTGCGTCGTCGATACCTGGGCGAAAGTTGACTATGTCCCAAGTTGCATCACCTCCTTTCCTGCCACGCAGAGTAGCACGGAAGTGAGTGCCTCCTCAATCCCGATCAGAGGGCGGAAGTGACCTCGCGGACCGAATCCTCGACGATGCTGAGGATCTCGTCAACCTGCTCCTCGGTCGCGACGAGCGGTGGAGCCAGCAGGTAGCCGTCGTTGCGGACCCGGCTGATCAGGCCGCGGCGTTGGCAGGCTTTGAGCAGCTTGGCGCCCATGGCGTCCTCGGCGGGGAAGGCTTCGTCGGTCTCGGGATCTTTGAGAATGTCGAAGCCGCACATGAACCCGAGACCTCGGACGTTGCCGATGTGCGGATTCTCGGTCAGCCGCTGAAGCCCGGAGAGCAGCTGATCGCCCCGCGCGGCGGCGTTCTCGACCAGGCGCTCGTCCTCAAAGATCTGCAGGTTGCGCAGACCGACGGCGGCGCCGGTGGCGTGCCCGGAATTCGTGTAGGCGTGCATGAACTTGCCCGGACCGTCGGTGATCGTCTCGTGGACTTCCTTCGACCAGACGGCCGCGCCCATGGGCACGTAGCCCGACGTGATCGCCTTCGCGATCGACATCATGTCGGGCTGGACGTCGAAGTGCTCCAGCGCGAACCACTTGCCGGTACGGCCGAACCCGGTGATCACCTCGTCCACCACGAGCAGCACTTCGTAGCGGTCGCAGACTTCGCGCAGGCGGGGGAAATAGTCGTCGGGCGGCGGGTAGACGCCGCCGGCGCCCTGGACCGGTTCGGCGATCACCGCGGCAACAGAGTCCGGACCTTCCTGCTCGATCGTGGCGACGATGTTGTCGATCATCAGGTTGCCGCTGTCGATCCGGCCGCCGCCTGTTGGAACGGCGTCGGGCGTGGTCGCGTTGATGATGTCCGGCACGGGTCGGCCGAACTGCGGCTTGAAGACCTGCATCCCCGTGGCGGCGGTCATGGCGACCGTGTTGCCGTGGTAAGCCTCGACTCGGGTAATGATTTTCTGCTTCTCAGGACGCCCCTTCTGAATCCAGTAAAAGCGGGCCGCCTTGACGTTGGTCTCGTTGGACTCCGAGCCAGAGTTGGTGAAGTAGACCGCCTGCATGTTGTCGTAGGCGAGCTCGATCACCTTCTTCGCCAGGCGAATGGCGGGTTCGTTGGTGTAGCCCTCGTAGGAGTTTGAGAATCCGAGCTTCGACATTTGCTCCTTGGCCGCCTCGCCCAGTTCCTCGCGGCCGTGGCCAACGGCCACATTCCAGAGCGCGGCCAGACCGTCGATGTAGCGCCTGCCGTCCGCGCCGTAGATGTAGACGCCCTCTCCCCGCTCGAACATGACCGGTTCCTGGTGGAAGTCCGGGTGGAAGAGCGGATGCACCCAGTGATTGAGGTCGTCCGCAACGAGCGCGCGGTATTCGGCGTTATCCATTGCTTGGCTCCGTCGGATTCGGGAGGTCTATGGCGGAAGGGTATGCGCTGGTTGGTTACTGAGATAGGCGCGTAGTGGGCAGACTGTTCAAGAGTTCTCGCGCCACTTCGCGATCATCCCAGGGCTCGACCCTGTCGGCATAGATCAGCGTTGGCTCGGCGCCTTTGCCGGCGACCAGGACAAGGTCGTCGGGCTGCGCCATGGAGACCGCACGGCGGATCGCCTCGCGGCGGTCGGGCTGCTTGTCAAACGACTCACCGCCGGCCTCGACGAGGTGACCGGCGATCTCGTCAACCATCTCGACCGGATCCTCCGAGCGCGGATTCTCGTTGGTGATCACGGTGTGGTCGGCGTACTGCGCTGCGGCCGCAGCCATGCTTGACTTGCGGATCGGATCACGCTCGCCGGCGACGCCGAAGACGAGGATCAGACGGCCTGCGACGTGAGGCTTCAGTGTCTGCAAAGCGAGATCGAGTGCGGGTCCGGTGGCGGCCGCGTCGACGATCACGGTGAACGCCTGACCTTCCTCGATTGATTCCATTCGTCCGGGGACCGGTCGCAGTTCGTTCAGGGCAGCCTGCATCGGCACGGGACCGACGCCGAGGCTCCAGGCGGCGCCGGCGGCCAGGGCGGCGTTGCCGAGGTTGTAGTCGCCGGGCATGGGCAGACGTGCGCCCAGCGCTCCGGCGGGCGTGACGACTCGGACATCGGATCCTCGGGCGTCCCGCGCGCTGGCGATAACGCTGACGTCGGCGACGGTGTCTGGCGTGGCGGTGGCGATGGTTGTCGGACCTTTGTGAGCGCCGGTGATGGTCGGGCGATGCTCGTCCTCGGCTCCGACGACCGCCCGGCCTCCGGGATGGTCATCGAGCGACTCGAAGAGCTTGAGTTTGGCGGCGAGGTATCGGTCTCGGGTCTGGTGGAAGTCGAGGTGATCGTCGGAGAGTCCTGTGAAGACGGCGACGCGGGTATTGATCTGGTCCGCGCGATGGAGCTCGAGGGCGTGGGAGCTGACTTCGATGACGACGTGGGTGTCCCCGGCAGCGACTATCTCGGCGAGTTTGGCCTGAATCACGTCAGCTTCCGGCGTGGTTTCACCGGTTTCGTTGCGGCTCCATTCGCCTCCGGCATGGAACTCCACGCCGTTGAGCAGGCCGGTGCGGTGTTCGGCGGCGGTCAGCATGGCGTGGATCAGGTACGTGGTGGTGGTTTTGCCGTCGGTTCCGGTGGCTCCGACAACGCTGAGCTTTTGAGCGGGGTAGTCGTGGAAGGCGGCGGCGATTTCCGGCAGTGCCGCACGAGTGTCGTCGACGCTGACAACAGTGAGCTGCGGATGAGCGTCGGCGAGTGGCTGCCAGGATTGACGGCGATCGTCCTGGACAACAAGCGCCGCCGCCCCATTCGCAATGGCAGATTCGAGGTAACGATGGCCGTCGACGGTGAATCCGGGCATGGCGACAAATAGGTCGCCGGGGGTGAGCTGGCGGGAGTCCTGACGGACTCCGCTGATCGCGCTCGATCGATCACCCTGCACCAACTGGTGCGGAATGGTCGAGAGAATCTGCGTGATCTGGACAGAATTGGCAGGTTTTGGCGTGTCTTGCGGTGTTTGAGGCATTCTGGATGTCAGATTTGTCCAGATTTGTCCAGATTCGTCCAGACTGGTCTCGATTTCGTCATGATTCTTCTCACCGCTTTCAGCATCAGTCTGAGAGATTCTGGTTGAATGCCAGGCCGCCTGTAAGCCGGGTTCTGTACCCGACGGCACGAGTTGTGTCGCGCGTCGGGTGGCGGCCATCCATCTGGGACGACGGTTACCCGCCGCCTCGTGCGACCTACCCGGAGGCGGCCCGGGACGAGCCATCGCCTCTCTATTTGGTCTTGCTCCAGGCGGGGCTTGCTCAGCCGGCCGGTCACCCGACCGCTGGTGCGCTCTTACCGCACCATCTCACCCTTGCCGCCGTCCTCGGCCGCGACAAGCACGGCCGGAACGGGTAGGCGGTATGTTTCTGTGCGCTTTCCGTCAGCTCGCGCTGCCTGGGAGTTACCCAGCGCCCTGTCCCGCGGAGCCCGGACTTTCCTCGATGCCGCCCGGCAGTTGTCGAGCAACACCGCGACCGCCCGGCGGCCTGGCGAGATCCACTGTATCGCGGTCGCGGGAGTCAACGATCCAGTGCCTCGTTCGCCATGGCGTCGGCCCGTTGGTTGAAATTCCGTCGGACATGAGTGGGCTGGAAGCTGTCGAGCCGTTCGATCAGGGCGCTGAGCTGCGCGAACAGGGGCTTCAGCTGCTGGTTCTTGACCCGGTAGCGTCCCTCGAGTTGGCGGACGATCAGTTCCGAGTCGAGACGGAGCTCCAGGTCGGTCGCGCCGCGGTCAAGCGCCGCCTCGACCGCGGCAATCGCGCCGTGATACTCGGCGACGTTGTTGGTGGCCGGGCCGATCGGATTGCCCCAGGCGTCGAGCTCGACGCCGTCGGCGTCACAAAGGACGGCGCCGTAGGCTGCGGGACCGGGATTCCCGCGAGATGCGCCGTCGGCGTAGGCGATCAAGTGCATGAGGGAGAGCGTATCGGTACCGCCCCCACTTCCGACAGCACAGCTGATCGTTCATGGCAAGACCGGCGAGCAGATCTCTTCAGCCTCGTACGGCACTTCCGGCTCCCTCAGATCCCTCTGATCGGGATGCTCGATGCCTTGACACGCCTCCCCGCGTCGGCGGATTCGTCGAACCATGATTTGACGGCCCGGCAACACCTCGAAGATCACGCGCCAACGCCGGGCCGCCAGCGCTCGATAAAGGTCAACGCCCTGGAGTGGCAGATCAAGATGGCGATCTGCGCCCAACCGCAAGCGCTCGATCACTTCGTTGACGTCGCGCTTGGTGTTCGGACTGAGGCGGGCCATTTCGGCCCGCGCGTCATCGCTCAACGCGACGCGGTATTCCATGACTCCGGCAGGATGTAGTCGGCCTCGTCGGGGAACGTCTCGGCCTGCCATTGGAAGAATTCGTCGATGGAGATTGTCGGCTTGTTCCGGCGCTCTCTGGCGATGCGGATGTCCTCCTCATCCTCCTCAGGCGTCGAGTCGTAGTCGAACTTGGCTGTCCGGATAAACTCCAGCATCTCTGGATCATCCTGGAACGGCCTCATCCGCTGCTCGCGCCAATACTGCTCGAGCTCTTCCCGGGTCAGACCCTCAGGTTCATCTGCCATCGCCACAATGCGACCTCGCTTCCCGGTACCAGTGTATCTAACTCCATCGACCCAGGCCCCGGTAAGCCTCCGGCCGTGCAGGTCCCTGCTCGGGGGCGGGGACGGTGTAGGAACGTGCTAGGCCTTGAGCTGGGTGGTGACGGAGTTGTCGAAGACGATGACCCGGTCGACGAGATGTTCAATCAGGTCTCTCTGCTGGGGGAAGTTGAGGGATTCCCAATCTTCTCGGACGCGTTGCAGTCGCTGGTCGCGGCGGCGGCAGCGATCGGCTTCTCTGTCCTGCGCCTGCGCCCGGCCCTTGATCGAGGCGAGGTCGGCGCTGGCCGATTCCCATTCGGCGATGATCTCGGCGCCCGCCTCATGCAGCATCGACGGCGGTGGATCGCCGGCGGCGGCATCTTCAAGCAACTGTGCGAGCTTGCGGTCGATCGCTCGCAGGCGAGCTTCCCCGGAGGAGAGTGCGACGGCCGTCTCGGCGGCGAGCGCCGTGTCGTCCTTGCCAATGTTGAGTACGGCGATCTCACCGCCCTGGCGCTCGCCACGGATGTGCGCGAGCACTTCCGCTTCCAGTTCGTCGGCGCGCCGCGTGTGATAACCGCCGACCGACTGGTTGGTGCGCGCCTCGGACTGGTAATAGCGGTAGGTCGCCGCGGCGGTCTCGCCGCTGGCCTTGCGCCACTGTTGGCGCCGCGTGACGCCGATCATGCGGGTCTGATCTTCACCGCACCAGACCAGGCCGGCAAGCAGGAAATCAGACGGGTGACTGACGCCGGTCGCGGTGCGACGCTCGGCCATCTGCCTGGCGACCGTTTCGAAATCTGGTTCGGAGACGATCGCTTCGTGGTTGTGAGGCACGCTGACGCCGAGCTTGTCGTAGCGACCGACGTAAACCGTGTTGCGCAGCAGATCGCGGATCGAGACCATGCTCCAGTTGCGACCGCGGCGGGTCTGGTAGCCATCCTGGTTGAGTCGCTGCGCGATCCGCCTGATGCCGAGACCGTCGTGCAGGCAAAGGCTGAAGATCCGCCGCACGACAGCAGCTTCCTCCTCGTCGACCTCATAGCGTCCGTCGCCGCCGACTCGGTAGCCGTACGGGGGACGACCTATCGCCTGACCCAGCCGGGCTCGCTCCTGGAGTCGGGCGCGGCGGCGTTCGCTGTCGGTGTCCGGGTCGCTATACAACCGCCAGAGGTCGATCAGCGAGGCCTCGTCGATCGGACCGTCCGTGAGCGAGACCAGCTGGACGCCCCGCGCTCGCAGTTGCAGCACCGTCCGGACCGCCTGCGTGGCGTCGTGCCCGAGGTTGGCGAAGCTCTGAATGACCACGAAGGTGAAGCCGCGCGCCTCCTCGCTGAGGTGCCGCAACAACTGGATCAGGCCGGGACGTTCGCGACCGGGAGACGTGTCCGCATCGAGAAACGTCGCCGTCGGCTCGTAGCCATGACGTTGGCAGTATTTGAGGAACTCCGCGTTCTGCTCGACCAACGAGGGGAGCGAATCCAGCCTGCCCACCGCCGTCGACTCGCCGTCCTGGTCGTATCTGGTCAGGCGGTCGTGAGGTTGACTGAGATAGCCGATAGCGCGCACAACGTGATGCTATGGCGTTCGCCCGAGGAGTACTAGACGACGCGCAGCAAGCATCCACATGATGGACACTCGACGGCGCGGGATCCCCGTCGGGCCCGGGTCACGACAATCGTCGGCAGGCTCAGCCGGCAGCCGTCGCAGACGCCGCCGGCGACGCTGGCCACGACGCGCGGCCGGCGGCGGCGGTATTGGTCGTAGGCGGTCAGGTCTTCGTCGCTGAGCTTGTCTCGCAGTATCTCGACCTGTCGCGAGAACTCATCCACGCGCTCCTGCGCATCTCCGCGCTGCGTTTCCAACTCGCTCTGGCGCTCGTTCCAGGCGTCGACCGCACTGGTCCGGAGTTGATTCAGCCAGGCGCCCGCTTCGTGTGCCATCTGTGCGTCATAGGATGCGCGCGTCTCCGCCTCGGCCAGCGGCGGCAGCTGCTGGCGTTGCGAGTACAGGTCGCGCTGCAGCTCCTCAAGAGTGCGATGGTCGGTGATTGAACCCGAGTACAGCCGGTTGTCGGTGACTTCAATCCGCCGTTGTGCGGTTTGCACGACGGCATGCGCCTCGCGAGTGGCGTTGTCGGCGCGGCGCGCTTCCTCTGCCTGCGCTTCGATTTCGGCATCGAGCTGCGGCACGAACGGTGGATCGGCAATCTGATCGAGGATGGTCTGCAGCTCGCGCTTGGCCTCGTCGCGCTGGATATCGATCTCCTGGAGTTGCTGCAGCCCTTCGAGGTCCATGGTGACGGCTCGTCTTCCTTGTCTGAAGCGCAGCGGCAGAGCGGCGAGAGCTACGAGCACGTCGTGCGGGTCGAACGACGCTCACGGCTCACCAACCGAGTGTATGCCCGACCACTGCCAATGCCAATCTCAGGAGACATCGTCGCGGAGGCTGCCGAGGTCCGTTGATAGGCTGGTCGGACCATGACTGCCGAAAGCGGGACCGCCGGCACGCCGGTCCGACGCACGAACTCTCTCCTGTTCAACGTCTCGACACTCCTGCAGGAGCCGATCGGGGCGTCGCGCCGCTTCCACGTCGATCGCGCCGCCGAGCGATCGCTCGACACGGAGGTCAGCGGGACGCTGAGACTGTTGCGCACCGATCAGTCGGTGCTGGCAACAGCGGCGCTGAGCACGACCGTCCACGACGTCTGCGGCGGCTGCCTGATCGAGATCGATGTGGGCCTGGAACTGTCCTTTGACGAGGAGTTCTGGCCGTCGATGGATCCCGTCTCGGGACTCTCGATCGAGCCGCCACCGGAGCGCGTCGGCTTCGCCGTGATTGACAGTCAGATCGACCTCAGCGAAGCCGTGCGACAATATGTAGAGATACAACGTCCCATGAGCCCGCGCTGCGGCGCGGAATGTCCGGGACTGGAAACGAACACATCAACCGAAGCGCCTGTCGACGACCGCTGGTCGGCGCTGTCGGCGTTGAAGGTGGAACTCAAGGGAGACTGAACCATGCCACCGCTTCCCAAGCGCAAGTATGCCAAGACACGACAGCGGCTGCGACGGCAGCATCACGCCGTGCGACGACCCAAGCTCGTCGTCTGCGCGGAATGCAACGAAACGCACCAGGCGCACCGGATCTGCTGGGCCTGCGGCATGTATCGCGGCCGCACCGTGATCGAGCTGGAGGACTAGGGGTGGCCGACGCCTCCTCGACGGCCCCCTCGACCGCCCCATCGACTGCGTGGCTGTTCCCCGGACAGGGCGCGCAGGAAGTCGGCATGGGACGCGACCTCTACGAGGCGTATCCCGAGGCGCGCGAGATCTTCGAAGAGGCGGATGAAGCGCTGGGGCGCTCGCTCTCGAGCGTGATCTTCGAGGGCCCGGACGAGGTCCTGCGCCAGACGGTCAATACGCAGCCGGGGATCCTGGTCACGTCGCTGGCGGCCTGGCGAGCGGCGACGGCCGCAGGTCACGAGGCATTGAACTCCGACCCGGTCTGCACGGCCGGACACAGCATGGGCGAGTACTCGGCCCTGGTCGCCGCCGGATCACTGAGCGTCTCCGAGGCGGTCCGCCTGGTCGCCAAACGCGGCGAGTTGATGCAGGCAGCGGGTGAACAGAATCCCGGCACCCTGGCCGCGGTACTGGGCATGGATGAGGCGGATGTGCAGGAGGTCTGCGACGAGGCCGGGGCAGAGGTCTGCAATCTGAATGCGACGGGACAGATCGTGATCGGCGGCGCCGTACCGGCCGTCGAGCAGGCGGCGGCGCTAGCCGAAGAGCGCGGCGCGCGACGGGTAGTCATGCTCAACGTCGGCGGCGCGTTTCACACCTCGCTGATGTCGCCCGCCTCCGACGCCATGGCGCCAATCATCGCCGAGGCCGACGTATCCGACCCTACGACCCCGGTGATCGGAAACGTTGAGGCCGCCCCGCTCACCACTGCCGACGCCGTCCGCACCGACCTGACCGCGCAGATCCGGCGTCCGGTGCGCTGGGAAGACACCGTCAAGCGCATGCACGAGATGGGCGTTCAGCGTTATGTCGAAATGGGACCGGGCAAAGTATTGACCGGTCTGGTCCGCACGACGCTGCGGCCGCTCAAGCTGCCGGAGATGCCGGCGCTGGTCAACATCAACGATCGGGAGAGCCTTGGCGGCTAGCCCGAGACCCGCACCGATCCGTCCGGACGCCCAGGACAACGCCCGAATCCGGGCCTTCTGCGCGCTGTTCGAGGCGGAGTTCGGCAAGATGCCCGCCACCACCTCGCTGCGACGATCGCACGCCGACATTCCCATGTCGGGCGACAAGGCACAACGCGCCGCGGCGATCGTCTCGGGCGTGATTGAGCACCGCGAGGCATTGGACACGATGATCGGCGAGCTGGCCGACCGTCTGCCGCTGGATCAGATCGCGCTGGTCGACCAGACCGTGCTGCGCATTGCGCTCTTTGAAATGCTCTTCGATAATGGCGCGGTACGCCCGAACACCGCGGTTCGACACGCGGTGACGCTGGCCAAGCGATTCGGCGACGACGGCAGTCGGCGATTCGTCAGCGGTGTGCTGGGCACGGTCACACGGAACCGTCTGCAGGCTGGGACTGCGGAGTAGCCGGAGGAAGCAGTATGGCCCTGTTTGATCGAATCAAAGACATCATCGTCGACCAGTTGTCGGCGGACCCCGACGATGTCAGCCCCGAAGCGTCGTTCGTCGACGACCTCGGCGCCGACTCGCTCGACCTGGTTGAGCTGATCATGTCGTTTGAGGATGAGTTCCGCGACGAGGTGCCCGACCTCGAGATCTCCGACGAGGACGCCGAAGGAATTGGCACGGTCCAGGACGCCATCGACTTCCTCGTCTCGAAGGGCGTCTCCGACGAGTAGCGTTATCGGGGGATTATGGGAGCGGCCGGAATCCGCCTCGGCCCGACGGCGGATGCTCGGCAATCGGGTACGCTGACTGCCGATGAACATCTTCGGCGTCGGTATTCCGGAAATCCTGGTGGTGCTGCTGCTGGCAGCCCTGATCTTCGGGCCCGGCAAGCTGCCCGAAATCGCCGGTCAGTTCGGCCGAGCCATTCGCGAGCTGCGCGAGTATGCCCGCGACTTTCGCGACGAGTACCTGACCGACTTCGAAGAAGTCCGCGAAGAATTCATTGAGCAGCGATTCGAGCTGCAGCAGATCGACGCCGACATCCGCGCCGACCTCGAACAGGCCGAGCAGGACGTCCGCAGCGCGGTCCGCGACGCCGAAGTGATGACCGAAGAAGCGATCGAAGCCGCCCGCGACGGCGGCTCGGCTGAGTCCCAGGACGGTTCAACAGCGACAGCCACGGCCGAACAAACCGACGATCAGGGGCAGGAAACTCGACAGGTTCGTCGCGTGCGGCGACGGCGTCCGGTGGTCAGACCGCGCCGGGTCGCGGCCGCCGCTGCGGCTGGCAGCGACGGCGAGGACGCCGAGACAACGGAACCGGCGCGACCGTCGAACGTGATCTCGCTGAATCGGCGACGCCGCGATCTCGAACGCGACGCCCAGTAGCGCTCGCTCATGCCGATCCGCGCCCAACCCGAACCGACTGGCTGACTGCTGATGGCGACACAACCCGTCCCCCCAGAGTCAGAGGTATCAGCGCCAACCGAATTGCCGGAGCCGCCGGACCTGTCGGAACTCGATGTCGTGCTCGACGGATCGGACGATCTGCCTCCGGGGATGCCACCGGGTGAGCCGCCCGACGATCCCGAGGGCGCGGAACTCACGCTGGGCGAACACCTCAACGAGATCCGCCAGCGCCTGACCGTCGCCGTGCTCACCCTGGTGCTGACGACCGTCATCACCTTGATCTTCGCCTCGACCATCCTCGACTACCTGCTCGAGCCCGGCCGTCAGGCGTTGCCTGAGTTCCGACCGATCTACACCGAGCTGCTCGGCTTCATCGGCGCCTACATCAAGATCTCGCTGATGCTCGGTCTGGCCGGGGCGATGCCGGTGATCGTCTATCAGATCTACGCCTTCATCCATCCCGGCCTGACCCGCGCGGAGCGCAAATGGATCATGCCGATCGTCGGTCTGGCGACGGTGGCGTTCGCCTGCGGCGGCGCTTTTGCCTTTTTCATCGGCTGGCCGCCGGCGCTCACCTTCCTGCTCAACTTCGGCCAGGACATCGCCGATCCGCAGGTGCGGATCAACAACTACATCGACATGCTCACCCGCTTCGTGATCTGGACGGGCATCATCTTCGAGCTCCCCCTCTTCCTCATGGGCCTGGGCGCGATCGGCCTGGTCACCTCGAGGAAGTTGTTGGGCATGTGGCGCTGGGCGATCATCGGCTCCTTCCTCCTCGCCGCGCTGGTCACGCCATCAATCGACCCCGTCACTCAGACCTTCGTAGCCGTGCCCACCATGGGCCTCTTCGTCCTCGGCGTCGCCCTCGTCCGCCTCGTCGAGAATCGCACCGTCATCCCCGTCATCGAGTCCGACCTCGACGAAGAAGACGAAGACGATGACCATGACGGTCCCGCACCGCAGCCGGCGTAGGCCACCCATCCCGTAGTCCGGGAGCGAGTCTCCTGTTTCGCTCCCCCCTTGCCTATCGAAGTCTGCGCGCAAAGAACCAAAGTCGGCCCCGCGTAGGCGGGGCCCCGCAGCGCTGAGGCGGTCGCAACACCCCCGCCTTCGCTGAGGCGACCTCCTCGAGGGACTACGCGCAGGTTGCCATCTGCGGAATGCGGCACAGCCACTCGGTTGACCAGCCGCACCCATCACAGTACGTTTGTTCTCAATGGGCATTCAAAGCAAACCGAGACGCATACCGCTCCGACCGGTCCCCGGCCCGCGCAACTCAGTCGCCTGGCACAGGCCTCGACTCCACTGCCCAGGAGCGACAAAACCAGTACGAAACCTGACAAAACCATCACGAAATTGCGCAAAATTGAACCACCCCAATCTCACGATCCCCCGCAAAACACTGGGAATCCGTCCCTGTGGGCCAGCTGGAGAAAAATTCCCTCGTCTGGCGCGCTCAGTCGTTCACCGCGCCGCACTCAGGCCCCACGCCAGCCGAACACCACCGAACGGATCCGAACAGGATCGAACGCTCCTGCCGAATCGGCGACCCAATCCAACCGAACAGGGCCGAACAGCGCCGAACGCTCCGAACAACAGAACATCACCCGTTTCCCATCGCGAACCCTGGAATACGACGAGCCATTCTCTCTGTTGGAGCGGGCGGATCGTGGTCGTAGACTGACGCCGTGGACCCTCAGCGACTCGAACTGCTCAACGCCAAAATCGCCGGCTGCACCGCCTGCCGCTTGCACGAGGGCCGGACGCAGACGGTGCCCGGCAATGGCGACCCCAACGCCGAGCTGATGTTCATCGGCGAAGCGCCCGGACAAAACGAGGACCAGCAAGGACTGCCGTTTGTCGGGCGCGCCGGTCAGTTGTTGGATGAACTGCTGGGCGAGATTGGATTCGCCCGCTCGGATGTGTTCGTCGCCAATGTGCTCAAGTGCCGCCCACCCGGCAACCGTGATCCACAGCCCGACGAGATTGGCTGCTGCGAGGTCTACCTGCGCGAGCAGATCGAGGGCATCCGGCCCAAGCTGATCGTCTTACTGGGCCTGTTCGCAACGCAATATTTCCTGCCCGATGCGAAGATGGGCGAGACGCGCGGTCAGCCGCATCAGGCCGGTCCCTGGCTCATCCTGCCCGTCTATCACCCGGCCGCCGCGCTGAGGAACTCAAACCTGATGTCGAC
>VXTH01000056.1:0-12652 GCA_009837565.1 Chloroflexota bacterium
TGTCGCGGCCGACGTTGGGTCCGGGATTGACGCCTGAGACGATCATGTCGATGTGTCGCGGGGCGAGGTGGCGGATGCCGTGGAGGACCGCGTCGGTAGGAGTGCCGTTGACCTGCCAGGCGTCGACGCCGTCGAGCAGTGAGTGGGCGCGTTCCGTCTCCAGGTCCTGTCGCAGCGTGACTGACGCTGACATCCCGGACTGGTTGAAGGCGGGGGCGACGACCAGGACGTCGGCGAAGTCGAGCACGGCCTCGGCGAGATGCCATAGGCCGGGGGCTTCGATGCCGTCGTCGTTGGTGGCGAGGACGAGGGGTCGGTCGGTCATGGCGGGATCGTATCAGCCGTCCGGATGGGCGGATGATCGCCACTCCGAGACCGATGGGATTCCGGCGAGCGAGGTGGCTTCGCGGACGCTGCGGAGGGTGGCCTCGGCGACGGCTTCGGCGGCCATCGTTCCGGTCAGGGTGAGCATGGCAGGGATGCTGGTGACATCGATCTCGCCGGTGGCGAGGGTGAAGATGGTGTCGCCGTCTCCCGGGGTGAAGACGGGGTCGATGGTGCGGGCGAGTCCGGCGGAGCCCATGATCGCGACGCGTTTGGCGGTTCCCTTGTGCAGTTTGGCGTTGGTGGCGACGACACAGAGGGTGGTATTGGTTCCCGGACGCTCGGCGCTGAAGTCGGGCCGGGATTTCTGCAACTCTTCGAACTCGGCGAGGGAGCGATTGAGCAGCGCCCGGCTCGAGCGAGACATGGAGCCCGGCTGATCGCCGCGAGCGCCGGCGGCCGGTTCGCCGGTCGAGGGGTTGACGATGTCGCCGACGGAATTGGTGGCGACCAGCGCGCCAACGATGAGTCCGGAGTCGTGGATCAGCGAAGCTGTGCCGACGCCTCCCTTGAGCGCAGTGCCGGACGGTCCGGCCTTGGCGACCGTGCAGCCAGTTCCGACCCCGACGGAGCCTTGCTCCAGGGGTCCGGAGGACGCGGTTGACGCGGCGATGTAGCCGTTGTCGCCCGATGGATGCACCGCGTTGCCGATCATGAGGTCGAATACGACGGCGCCCATGGCGAGCGGCAACGGGTCCAAATCGGGCATCAGTGGCAGGCCGACTCCGGATTCCTTGAGGTAGCGGCGGACTCCTTCGGCGGCGTCGAGGCCGATGGTGCTGCCTCCGGTGAGGAGGACGGCGTGGATCTCCTGGATCGAGTTTTCGGCGACGGCGAGGTCGGTGTCGAGCGTGCCTGGAGCGCCTCCCGGCTGGAAGACACCGGGCGTGACGCCGGAGCGTGCGAGGACGACCGTGCAACCGGTGGCGTTGTCGCGGTCGGTGTAGTGGCCGGCCTCGATGCCGGGGACGTCGGTGATGGCGTCGTGGGGTCCGGGATCAGTCATCGACAACCAGTGGGGGTTTGGGTCGCTTGTCCCAGTGCAGCTGGAAGACGTCGGGTCGGGCGTAGTGTCCGGCGGAGTCGACCCAACGCTTGGATTCGATGGTGTTTTCGAGGTCGATTTCTGCGTAGATGATTGTTTCCTGATCGGTGACCGGCTCGACGAGGTACTTGCCGCCCGGCGCGATGATCGCGGAACCGCCCGAGGCGTGCCAGAACGGTTCCTCCCCCAGCGGCGTGCCAGCGGGCAAGAGTTCGGGCGACATCGTCTCGCGAGCGACGATGACGTAGCAGGCATTCTCGTAGGCGAGGTGACGGGTGGCGGCGTCGATGACCGGGTGCAGCTGTTCCCAACCGGGCCAGACAGAGGCGTGGACCTGGATGCCGAGCGTGGAGAGGGCGTAGCGGGCGGGAGCCATCTGGTGCTCGTAGCAGATCAGACCGCCGAGGCGGCCGACCTCGGTGTCGTATACGTCGAGGTCGGAGCCGTCGCCGTAGCCCCAGATCAGTCGCTCGGAGAGGGTGGGCACGAGTTTGCGGTGTTTGCCCAGTAGGGACCCGTCTGGTCCGATGTAAGCGAGCGTGTTGTAAATCGTGCCGGCGTGCGGTTCGCGCTCGTTGACTCCGATTGTGACGTGCGCCTGAGCCTCAGCCGCCGCTTGCGCGATTCGGTCCCAACCGGGGCCGGGGATGGCGATGCTGTTCTCGAATGTGTGCTGGTAGAGGGCGGAGAAGGCCTGTCGGTTGGCCGACTGGCTGTGGTAGTAGGGATACGACGGGATCCAGGTCTCAGGGAACACGATCAGGCTGGCGCCCTCGCGTCCTGCCTCTTCGATTGCAGAGACGGCTTTCTCGATGCCGTGTTCGAGCGTGAGTCCGGGTGAGCGCTGGACGGCGGCGGCGAGATAGATCATGGCTTGCTCTGTTTCAGCGGCGTGTCAGCGGGGATCGAGCGACCAGAGACCGTAGCCGCCGGTAACGGGGACGACGGTTCCGGTGATGTAGCTGGCGGCGTCGGAGAGCAGGAAAGCGACTGCGCCTGCGACTTCGTCGTCTGCGCCAAGACGCCGCATGGCGGTGTGCGATTCAACCCGCTCGCGGTACCAGCCGGGCATCGGCTCGGTGAGCGGCGTATCGATGAAGGCCGGTGCGACGCAGTTGGCGCGGATTGGGGCCGTGAGCGAGTGTGACCACTCCGCAGCGAGGGTCTTGGTCATGGCTTCGACCGCCGCTCGGGTCATCGAGTAGGCGGCCTGTCGTGGCAGTCCATACTCGGCGCCGACGCTGGAGATCGTGACAATCGAACCGCCGCGCTCTGCGTCGATCAGGCGCGCGGCAAAGTTGCGGGTGAGGAAAAAGGTGCCGCGCTGGTTGATGTTCTGGATGTGGTCGTAGTCTTCGGCGGTGATCCGCTCGCCGCGCTGGAGGATTGGTGAGATGCCGGCCACGTTGACGAGACCGGTCAGAGGTCCGATTGTGTCCTCCACGTCGTCGAGCAATGACTCGTGGTCTTCGATCGCGGCGACGTCGGCGCGGAAGGCCCAGGCCTGGCCACCTTCGTTGCGAATGGCCTGGGCGACCTCCTCGACCTGGGCGACGGTTCGCGAGGTGATCGCGACTCTGGCGCCCATCTGCGCGATCAGTTCGGCGGCGGCGCGGCCGATTCCGCGTCCGGCGCCGGAGACGAGGACGACCTGACCATCGAGGTTGAACGGGGACTGTGTCATGTTCGCCGCCTTACGTCTGACCTGTCTGGGAATCCTCAAGCGCAACGGTGTCGCGGACGTGAAGATACAACCAGATCAGGTCACGCGCGGCGGCGGTGATCTTGTCGATGGCGTCGATGAAGACTTCGAGCTGCGGCTCGTGGACGGCCAAGGAGTGTGTGAGCAGGACCCGCCGGCGCTGATTGAGCACCACCAACGCGACCTGGTCAGGATTCATCGCGCGTTCGGGCAGCCAGTCCATTTTGTGGGTCAGTGCGGTTGACTGTCTGAGTCCGTCGGCCAGCTCGAGCAGCACGCCTTGATCGACCTTCTGCACGCGCTCGATCCCGTTGGAGATTGCCATCACCGCGCCGGCGAACTGCCGCCATTCCTTGCGCGGGATCTCGCCTCGCGCGGCCTCGACATCGGCCAGGGTGGGTAGCTGCAAGTCGCGGAGGAGATCGTCGGCTGTGCGGCTGGCCGTCAGGATGCGGAAGGCGGCTACAGAGGGAGCGTTGAGCTCGAAGTTGGTGAACGTGGTCAGCAGCGGTTGCTCGCGGCGGCGGCGCAGGGCGACGTAGAGCGCCATGAGGTCCTGGGCAGCATTGAGATATTCCTCCACGATGCGCATCCCGATGACCTTGCGGTCGTCGGGATCGGCGAGCGCCTGGGCGCGGAAGAGTGCTTCGGCGACGGTGCGGTGCGCCTTGGCGCCGAACTTGGCGTAGTTGTCGAGGAAGGCCATCTCGATTGCTTCGAGCGATCGGTCCCAGCAGGGCGCGCAGACTCTGGTGCGCGGGTCGGAATGGGCGAGGTCGAATTCATCGCCGCAGTCTTCGCAGTTGGCGATGGCGACGTCATGGGGTCGGTCAGAGTCGGCCTGGTACGGCTGACGCGGATACGGCTCGGAGGGTTGATGCCGGCTCATCTCGGCTTGAGGGTATCGCGGTCGACGCGGGCTCGGACGGAGAGTAAGGGGCTACATTCTGGTCAGAAGCACGACAAGCACTGCGCTGATCAGGCCGATCATTGCTGACGTGCTCAAGGCGAACATCCACCTGAACAGTCGGATCTCGGCCTTGAGCGCGGCCACGTCCTCGCGCAACCGGACAATCTGCTCCCAGACACGGGAGAACTCATCATGCATTTCAGCACGCAGTTCTCTGAGTTCGGACTTGGAGGCCAGCGCCATCAGCATCCGATCCACGACTCGCTCAAGGGCTCGCCTCGTCGCCCGAGCTTGCTCCGGCGGCACTCCGTCGTCAAGCAGGTCCTGCTCGTAGTCCGCGTAGGCGGACTCGGGGACAGGTGACTCAGACTGCGCCTCTGCGACCATGCGCCTCATCCTTCCGATACGAGTCTACCTTCTCGGACGGTTTGATGTCACCTTTCTCGTGCGTTGGCGGACCGGCTGGCACTTTGGGCAGAAGTGGGTGGCTCGGCCTCCAACGACGATGCGTCGGATGGTCGCTTCACAGTCGTCACAGGGTTCGTCGGTGCGGCGGAAGACTCGGACGAAGTATTGCTGCTCTCCTTCGGCTCCGTCGACGTCCGTGTAGTCGCGGAAGGATGCGCCGCCGTGGGCGACTCCGTCTTGCAGCGTTTGCCGGATGGAGGCGTGCAAGGCTCTCCGCTCGGCAGGGCGGAGCGAGCCGGCCGGGGCCTCGGGGTTGAGACGTGAGAGGAAGAGCGCTTCGTCGGCGTAGATGTTGCCGATGCCCGCGATGTTGCGCTGGTCGAGGAGCGCGGCCTTGATTGGTTGCTGGCGCCCGCGGAGCGCGTGCCACATCGCCTCAATCGTGAAATCGTCCGACAGCGGCTCCGGGCCGAGTTCGGGCAACGCCTCTTCCATCCGTTCGACCAGGTCGATGGTGCCGAACTTGCGGACGTCGACGAAGCGCAGCTGGTCGCCGTGGTCGAGGTTGAAGACGGCTCGGGTGAACGACTCATCTTCGTACCCGCGGGGGCGGAATCTCAATGAGCCGGTCATTCGCAAATGGACGACGAGGACCTGACCGTCTTCGAGGTTGAGCCCGAGGTACTTGCCCCGTCGTTCCACGTTCGTAAAGCGGCTGCCCCGCAGTAGCGAGTCCAGTTCTGAGCTGGAGCGACCGCGCAGGAGCCTCTCGGCGCCGGGCAACACGTTGAAACCGGTGACTTTGCGTCCGGCGATCAGGGGCTGGAGTTGTCGCCGGACGGTTTCGACCTCGGGCAGCTCGGGCATTGCCGGGGGTTACTCCTTGAGCGCGTAGGCGTTGGACAGAAGCTGTTGGTCGAACCATTCGCTGCCCTTGCCCTCGGAGACCCACTCATACAGCGCTGCCTTGAAAATGCCCTCCATCGCCGCCACCGAGGCCAATGCGATGCCGCCGAGGATGACGCCAACGATGATCGCGCCGACGGGCCAGAGGAAGATCAGGACGACCACCGGTATGGCCACGATCAGCAGGGCCAGCAGGTAGATGAGGAAGAAGGAGAAACTGGCGGTGAGTTGCTCGCCCCAGGACTGGCGCAGCAGGCGTCCTGAGCGGCGAATCGCACTGATTGGGCCCACACGCTCGACCACGAGCACGGGAATCACGAAGAAGGTGATGTAGGCCCAGGCGGTTTGCAGCAGGGCTACGAGGATCATCGCAACGATTCGCATGACGCCCTGCGCATTGTCCCTGGCCATGCTCTGCAAGGCCTGCAGGATGAGTCCGACGGTTCCGGTGATGATCGTCCAGCCGAGAATCGCCAGCCACATGCCTCTAACGGCGCGAATACCCGACATCACGTTGGGGTCGCCGCCTTCGAGTCGCTCACGCGCGGCCGCGACGAGCGCGGCATTGAAGAAGATCACCATGTACAGCCCGCCGAAGTAGGCGATCAGGGTGATGATCAGGTCGACGACGTTGAACTCGGTCTCACCGCTGCCGAGACGGTCGAATGTGCCGGTGCCGGCGAAGACGCCGGCCGCGATGACACCGACGATGATCGCGCCGATCGTGCCCATGATCGGGAAGAAGATCAGCTCGCGGTCTAGCTGCAGCACCTTCCAGGACAACTTGGTGATCTGCCAGGTGTTGCCGATGGTGCGAAACATGGGGCCTCTCCTTCCGATCAGCCGAACTGGAGCGGCTCCAGGTCGCGCCAGTTGCGAGCGCTCTTCACCTCGATGTTCAGCGGTACCACCAAATCGAGCGCGGCAGGCATGATCTCGCGCAGGATGTCGGCCAGCGAGTCGATTTCTTCGCTCGGCACCTCAAAGATCAACTCGTCGTGGACCTGCAGGAGCATGCGTGACCTGAGTTCCCGCTTGTGGAGCGCCTCGTCGAGCTCAATCATTGCCCGCTTCATCACGTCGGCCGCGGTGCCCTGGACCGGCATGTTGACGGCCATCCGTTCGGCGGCGTTGCGACGTTGGAAGTTGCGCGAGTTGATCTCGGGCAGGTAGCGGCGGCGGCCCATCAGCGTTTCGGCGTATCCCTGTTCCTTGGTCGATTCCTTGGTCTCTTCGATCCACTGCGCCACGCGCTCGAAGCGGCCGAAGTAGGCGTCGATGAAGGCCTGCGCGTCGCGCCGCTCCATCCCGCTGCGCTGCGAGAGTCCGTGCGCCGAGAGTCCGTAGATCACGCCGAAGTTCATCATCTTGGCGACGCGGCGCATTTCCGGTTGCACGTCGTCGATCGAGACGCCATAGGCGCCGGAGGCGGTCGCCGCGTGAATGTCCTCGCCGTTGCGGAAGGCGTTGATCAGGCCATCGTCCTCGGAGAGGTGGGCGAGCACGCGCAGTTCGATCTGCGAGTAGTCAGCCGAGACGAAATTGACTTCTGCATCAGGGGACAGCTCTTCCCACGGTTTGGCCACAAAGGCCGCACGAATCTGTCGTCCCTGTTCGGTGCGAACCGGGATGTTCTGCAGGTTCGGCGACTCGGAGGACAGGCGTCCGGTTGCCGCGACCGTCTGGTTGTAGTCGGTGTGGACTCGCCCGGTCGACTCGTGCACCTCGTTCGGCAACGACTCAACGTAGGTGCTGCGCAGTTTGGTCAGCTCGCGCCACTGGAGGATGCGATTGACGATCGGATGGGCGTCAACCAGACGTTCCATCTGCTGCGCGTCGGTTGAGTATCCTTGGGTAGTCTTGCGGGTCTTGGGTAACTCAAGCTGATCGAACAGCACGCCGCTGAGTTGCTTGGGCGAGCCAATGTTGAACTCGTGCCCGGCGTCTTCGAAGATCTGTGTGGTGACCGTCGCGATCTCGCCGTTGAGCTGCTCGTCGAGGTCGTCGAGGATGCCGGTGTCCAGCGTGACGCCCGCCAGCTCCATTTCCACCAGGATCGGGATCAGCGGCAACTCGAGCTCTCGGTAGAGCTTGTCCAGGACATCGCTCTTGCTTAGTTCCGGCAACAGCAGGTTGGCGAGGCGGAGAGTGATGTCGGCGTCGGCTGCGGCATACTTGCCGGCTTCGGCGGCGGAGACGTCGACCATCGAGACCTGGTTCCGGCCCTTGCCGATCAAGTCCTCGATTGGGGTCATCTGGATGCCAAGCTCGCTCAGCGCCAACGACTTGAGGCCGATGTGCGACTTGTTCAGCACGAATGCCGCGACCATCGTGTCGTCGTGCAATCCGCGCATGTTGATCCCGTGGCGGCGCAGGACCTTCATGTCGAACTTGGCGTTGTGCAGCAGCTTGGGAATGAGCGAGTTCTCCAGCACCGGGCGCAAGGCGGATTTGACCAACTCGTGATCGAGTTGCGGCTCGCCGCCGCGATGACCGACCGGGATGTAACAGCCCTGGCCTTCTTCGTCCGAGAGCGCATATCCGGCGATCTCGCAGTCGATGGTGTCGGTGGACGAGGTCTCCAGATCGACCGCGAGCAGCGGCGCGTTTGCCGCTCGCTGGACCCATTCCTGAAGACTGGCCTCGTCGGTGACGAGGTCGTAGTGCTCGACCGACGGCTGCTGGATGATGGGTTCATCTTCGTCGTCGAGTCCGGGGATCTGATCCATCAGGGTGCGGAACTCGAGCTCCTGGAACTTGGCGATGACGGCCTCGCGGTCGAAGGCCGTGACATCCGCGGCGGCAACATCCAGCGAGACCGGGGCGTTGTGTCGAATCGTGGCCAGATCCTTGCTCATGAAGGCGTTGTCGCGGTCATCGAGCAGCTTCTTCTGCGTGCCAGCCGGCTTGACCTCGTCAATGTGTTCGTAGATTCGCTCAACGGTGCCGTATTGGTTGAGCAGCTTGACCGCGCCGACCTTGCCGACACCCTTGACGCCGGGGATGTTGTCGGACTTGTCGCCGACGAGGGCCTTGAAGTCGATGATCTGAATCGGGTCGACCTCGTACCTGGCTCGGACCGTAGCCGGTCCGTCGTAGGCGGTGTACTCGCTCTTGTACGGGTTGTAGAGGTAGACCGAGATGTCGTCGGTGACGAGCTGCAGGATGTCGCTGTCGAGCGTGCAGATCCAGGTGTCAAAGCCCTCGGCCACGGCCTGATCGGCGAGAGTGCCGAGGACATCGTCGGCCTCGAAGCCGGGCTCCTGATAGATCGGGACGGAGAACGACTCGGCGATCTCGCGACACCGTTGAATCTGGGACGGCAGGTCCTCAGGCATCGGTTCGCGGTGAGCCTTGTAGTTGGGGTCGATGTCGCGGCGGAAGACGGTCGCGTCATCGACGTCAAAGGCGAAGGCGGCGTGGGTCGGTTCGAGCGTGCGGAAGATGTGGAGCAGGGTCGAGGTGAAGCCTCGGACCGCGCCGGTCGGCTCGCCGGCAGTGGTCCGCAGATTGGCTCGCTGCATGGCGAAATAGGCACGGAAAATCAGGGCGTAGGCGTCGAAGATGACGATGCGTTTGTACCCCGACGGAGCCTCGCCGTTGTCATCGGAGAGCGCGGCCATCCGAGATTGTCGTTCGGATTCCGAGGTGGTGGTTGACATGAATCGAGTATAGGTAGCGTCAGGGCGGTTCAAGCGGCGACCTGCTGTTCGGTTACGCTGAACAGGCTGAATCTGCGCGGGAGTTGCGCGCAATTGGGAGTACAACTGGTGCCGTCTGATCGGATCCTGGTCCGCGGCGCGCGGGAACACAATCTCAAAGACATCGACGTCGAACTGCCGCGCGACCAGCTGGTGGTAATCACCGGCCTCTCGGGATCGGGCAAGTCGTCGCTGGCCTTCGACACCATTTACGCCGAGGGCCAGCGCCGCTACGTCGAGTCGCTGTCGGCGTATGCGCGACAGTTCCTCGGACGGATGGAGAAGCCGGACGTCGACTACATCGAGGGGCTGTCTCCCGCGATTTCGATTGACCAGAAGACGGGATCGCGCAACCCACGCTCGACCGTCGGCACCGTGACCGAGATCTACGACTACCTGCGGCTGCTCTTCGCCAGAGCCGGCCGGCCGCACTGTCCGCTGTGCGGCGATCCGATTGCCCAGCAGACCGTTCAACAGATGGTCGACGCGGTGATGTCGCTGGGTGAACGACGCCGATTGATGATCATGGCGCCCGTGATCCGCGACCGCAAGGGCGAGCACAAAGGCGTGTTCGAGGACGCGCGCGGGCGGGGATTCGTTCGCGTGCGTGTCGACGGCGAGGTGCTGTCGCTGGACGATGAGATCGAGCTGGAGAAGAACAAGAACCACACGATCGACATCGTCATCGACCGCGTTGCCTTGCCCGACGGAGCAATCGCGGATGAGGACCGCAACATCCTGGCCAACCGGCTGGCCGATTCAATCGAGCAGGCCCTGGGTCTGGGCGACGGCATCGTGCGAGTCCGGCCGCTGGACGCTGACGACGACCTGATTTTCTCCGAGCAACTGGCCTGTCCGCGGGACATGTTCGCGCTGGGCGAGATCGAACCGCGCTCGTTCTCATTCAACTCGCCGCATGGCGCCTGCCCCGATTGCACCGGCCTCGGTGTGACGATGCAGGTCGATCCGCTGCTGGTCCTTCCCGACCGATCCAAATCCCTTGACCAGGGGGCGATTGCGCCGTGGTCGCGATCAACGACGCACACCGGCTGGCATCGGCGGATGCTCGAAGCGGTTTTTGAGCAATTCAATGCCGAGACCGATGTGCCCTTCGACGACCAGCCGGCGGAACTGATCGACGCCATCCTGTACGGCTTGCCGGAGCCGATCGTGGTTGACTTCGTCAATCACCGTGGACGGCACCGCCGCTACGAGACGCAGTTCGAGGGTGTGGTCCATAATCTCGATCGCCGGCATCGGGAAACGGACTCCGACTGGTCGCGCACCGAGATTGAGCGGTACATGACCGCCGTGCCCTGCTCCGCCTGCGGCGGGGCGCGTTTGAAGGCAGAGTCCCTTGCGGTTCTGGTAGACGACCGCTCTGTGGTGGACGTGACACGGATGTCGGTTTCGGAAGCATCACTCTGGGCGAATCGGCTGAGCAGCGACCACACGCCGCTGACAGCGCGCGAGATGGCGATCGCCACGCAGATCCTCAAAGAGATCCGCGAGCGGCTGACCTTCCTCGTTGATGTCGGACTGGATTACCTCACGCTCGACCGGGCGGCGGCGACGCTGTCAGGCGGTGAAGCACAGCGGATTCGGCTGGCGACGCAGATCGGCTCGTCTCTGATGGGCGTGCTCTACGTCTGCGACGAGCCATCGATTGGTTTGCACCCGCTCGACGACGAGCGTCTGATCCGCACGCTGAAGCGACTGCGCGACCTGGGCAACACTGTGCTGATCGTCGAGCATGACGAAGCAACGATGCGCGCCGCCGACTACATCGTCGACATGGGACCGGGGGCCGGTGAGGCGGGCGGCAGAATCGTCGCCGCCGGGCCGCCCTCCGCGATCATGGACAGTCCCGAGTCGATGACCGGCGCCTACCTCAGCGGGCGGCGCAGCATTCCGATGCCGACCCAGCGTCGTCCCGGGAATGGCGACGAACTGACCGTCGTCGGCGCGTCGGAACACAACCTGCGTGAGATCGACGCCACGTTCCCGCTGGGCACGTTCATCTGCGTGACCGGAGTATCGGGTTCTGGCAAAAGCACGCTGGTCAACGACCTGTTGCACGCTTCGGCGGCACAACAGTTGCACGGCGCGAGGCGCCGTCCTGGAGCGATGCGCGGGCTCAAGGGTCTGGACGCGATCGACAAGGTGATCGATATTGACCAGTCGCCGATCGGCCGAACGCCTCGTTCGAACCCGGCGACCTACACCGGCCTGTTCACGCCGGTGCGCGAGTTGTTCGCGTCGGTGCCGGAATCGCGGATGCGCGGTTACAAGCCAGGCCGATTCTCCTTCAACGTCAAGGGCGGCCGCTGCGAAGCCTGCAAGGGCGACGGTTACAACACAATCGAGATGCAGTTCCTGCCCGACGTGACCGTGCCCTGCGAAGTCTGTCACGGCGACCGCTACAACCGCGAGGCCCTAGAGATTCGCTACAAGGACCAGACCATCGCGGATGTGCTAAACATGACCGTCGACGAGGCTTCGGTGCTGTTCGACGAGAATCCGACGATCTCACGAAAGCTTCGGACTCTGCAGGCCGTCGGTCTCGGCTACGTCAGGCTGGGACAGCCGGCGACCACGCTGTCGGGCGGTGAGGCGCAGCGGGTCAAGCTCTCGACTGAGCTTTCCAAGCGCTCGACCGGACGCACCCTGTATCTGCTCGACGAGCCGACGACCGGCCTCTCGTTCTCGGACGTCGAAGCGCTGCTGCAGGTGTTGCAGCAACTCGTCGACGGCGGGAACACCGTCGTCGTGATTGAGCATCACCTGGACGTGATCAAGAACGCCGACTGGATCATCGACCTCGGACCGCTGGGCGGCGATCGCGGCGGACAGGTGGTGGCGGAGGGGACGCCAGAAGAAGTGGCGCTGGTTGAAGGCTCGCATACCGGCGAATTTCTTCGCGACGTGCTCTCTCAACACGGCTGGCGCCTACCGGCGGAGGCAGTCGCCGCCTCGTAGATTCGGCGTCCAGGAAGCACACTCGACGAGGGATAAAGATCAGTGTTTGCAGCAAACTCAATTGGCTATTGCGAAGATCGGATTGCCGTCCTATAAGTGTGGTAGTCGCGAAAACGTCGGTGGCGGCGTAGCGCAAGACGAGCGCTTGAGAGGATGGATCGATGACCTATGTGATCGCGGAACCATGCATCGACGTCAAGGACCAATCCTGCGTTGAGGTCTGCCCGGTGGACTGCATCCACGCCGACGACGACGACCGCATGCTCTACATCTCACCAGATGAGTGCATCGACTGCGGCGCCTGCGAGCCGGCCTGCCCGGTGACCGCCATTTTCTCCGAGGACGACGTGCCCGACGAGTGGCAGGCCTTCACCGAAATCAATGCCGAGTGGTTCGAAGACAAGGACGGTGCACGGGCGAAGGTGGCGGAACTCGCCCCCTAGTCCGAGCGATCCGGCCAATCGCTCTACACAGCGCTGTCGCTTCTACCGATCGCCACGGTGGTGGCAATCGACTCGAAGACGGCAGCGCTAACGTTGTCATGGCGCCTGATGACCATGTGATTTCCTGATTTGGGTGATCTGGATGGTGGTCCAAGTCGGCTCAACGCGCTGATG
>VXTH01000120.1:0-11865 GCA_009837565.1 Chloroflexota bacterium
CCATCGCCTGCGGCGACCAGAAGATCAACGTGCACGACCCGAAGCTCTGGCAGAATCCCGACTTCGACCTGCGCGGTCCAACCGCCGAGCCCGGCTGCGGAGACTTCTGCTTCGTCTGGGACGGCACGCCTGAAACAGCGGCAGCCGCGATTGAAGCCGCCGGATGCGAAGTGATCGAAGGACCGGGCTCGCGAATCGGCGGCCGAGCAAGAGGCACAGCCGAAGGGATCAGCGTCTACACCCGCGATCCAGACGGCAACCTCGTCGAACTGATCTCATACGGCGACTAAGCGAACTGGAGTAACAGCATGGAGTTCTTCGACGTCATCCAGAGCGCCCGCGCCATGCGGCGCTACAAGCCCGACCCGATTCCCGAGGACGTTCTGGTTCAGCTGATCGAGGCGGCGCATCTCGGTCCGAGTGGTTCCAACCGGCAGGCCCGGCACTGGGTCGTCGTACGCGACCCCGAGATCAAGCAGCAGCTCGCCGACCTCAATCGCGCCGGCGTGTCGAGGTATCTGGAGAACAACCGCGAGGCCGCCAACCCGCACGTCGATCAGGGCCGCCGCGAGCGGTTCCTCGCCGCAGTCGAGCACCAGATGAACCACATGCACGAAGTACCGGCGATCGTGATCGCCTGCGCCGACACGGTGGTCAATCCAACTGATACGTTCGCTGTCGGCGCAGCCGCTGCGACAGAGGTCTGGGGCGCGGTGCAAAACTTGCTGCTCGCGGCGCGCGCGCTTGAAGTCGGCAGCGTGCCGACCACCCTCGCGTTCTTCGGCGGCGGTCGCGAGAAAGCGCAAGAGGTACTGAATCTCCCCGACCACATCCTGCCCATGGTCTTGATCCCGCTCGGCTGGCCAACCGGAAACTTCGGACCGATCCGCCGGCGGCCACTGGACGAAGTCATGCACTGGGATCGATACGAGCACAAGACCGAGTCCACGCAGCGGCCAAGAGTATGACCACCACATCCCCGAACGATCTCCGCATGCCCGCCGACGTGGGCCGCTACACCATCGCCAAGTCGTTTGAGGTCACCGCGCGCTCGATCACCGCGTTCGCGGGCGGCGTCGACGACTTCAATCCCGTCTATTTCGAGGACGACCGGCCCGGCGGATTGATTGCGCATCCCGGCATGGTCTTTAGCTGGCAGTGGAACAGCCGATTCACGCCGGATATCGAGTATCCATTGGAATTGGTCCGACGAGGGGTTCACGCCTGGGTCGACGTCCAGTTCGAGCGCCACGCCCGCGAGGGCGATGTGATTACCAGCCAGGGACAGAGTGTCGCCGTCAAACAGGTCAAGCCTGGCGTGCTCAGCGCGCAGCGGTTCACGTTCCGCGACAGCCAGGGCGAGACCGTTGCGATCATGGACACCGGCGGCATCACCCGAGGCGCTGAACTGGAAGGCAACGACTCTGAGATTGCCTCCGCGCCTCCGCTGCCTCAACGCTCATCTGACAGTGGCGACCCAGTCTGGTCTACGACCTTTGCGATCGACCGGCAGGCGCCGCATGTGTACACCGAGTGCGCCGATATCTGGAATCCGATTCACACCGAGCGCAAGGTCGCCCTGGCCGCGGGCCTGCCCGACATCATCCTCCACGGCTCGGCCAACATTCTGATCGCCCTGCGCGAGGTGATCAACCGAAGCCTGGATGGCGACCCGACCCGGCTCTCCCGTTTCGCCGGTCAGTTCCGAGGCATGGTCATTCCAGGCGAAGATGTCACAGTCAACGCGCTCGAGGTCCGGGACGAGGGCGACCGGGTGATCGTCTTCTACGAAATGCGCAATCACCTGGGCGAGTTGGCGATTGCCAATGGCGTCGTCGTGGCGAGCTAACGCAACGCTCCTGTCCCCGCTTGTCGCGGGGACCGAGAACGGTGCTACTCACTCACGGTGTAGCGTTCCAACGCTTCGGGCAAGAACTCGAAGCCCAGACCCGGCGTGTCGGGCAAGACCAGCCGACCGTCACGAACTTCCGTCTGTCGATCAATCACGTTGCGGAAGTTGTGCACCTGGTCGTCGGGGAAGAACTCGACGTAGGTTGCATTCGGCGATGATGCGACCAGATGCCGGTGCAGGTCGTGGAACCAGTGCGGACAGATTGAGACGCCATATGAGGCGGCCGTGTTGGCGATCCGCCGGAACTCGGTGACTCCGCCCAACACCGCTGCGTCGGGCTGGAGGATCATCGCCGCGTCCTGATCCATCAGGTCCTTGAAGCGCCAACGCCCGACCTCGATCTCGCCGGTCGCGATCGGCACTCCGGTACGAGCGGCGAGCTTGGCATGCAGACCAATCGCGTCGGGTGAGAACGGCTCCTCCATCCAGTAGGGAGCGGACGGCTCGTAGGCCGCCATGTAGCGCAAGGCGTCCTCGAGGTTCGACCAGGCGTTGTTCGCATCGAGCATGATGTGGACATCAGGCCCGACAGCCTCACGAGCCGCCTGCATCCTCGACGCTTCCTCGCGCACCGAGAGTCGACCCACCTTGATCTTGACGGCGTCGAAGCCCATCTCGACGTAGCCCAGCAACTCCTGCTGCAGACCCTCGTGGCCCTTGCCCTCGAGGTAGTAGCCGCCCGATGCGTAGGCCGGGACCGTGTCCTCGTAGTAGCCGCCGAGCAGTTTGTAGAGTGGCAGCCCCGCGGCTTTCGCGTTGTGATCCCAGAGGGCGATGTCGAGCATCGATAGCGCCCGGATTGTCGAGCCGGCGCGTCCGTGCAACAGCGATTCCTGGTACATCTCGGCCCAGAGGCCTTCGACCTGGAAGGGATCCTGTCCGATCAGCAGCGGAGCGAACAGGTTGTCGATCGCCGAGGTGACCAACTGTCCGTTGGAGTTGCCTGCGTAGCAGAAGCCGATTCCGGCGTGGCCGTCGTCGCACTCGACCTCGACTACCGGATGGTCCCGGTGGTAGACGGTGCGGTTGGAGAACGAAGTGGGATCGTCGAGCGGAATTCGCAGCATGCGCGAGCGAACGGCGCTGATTCTCGTCATCGAGGCGCTCCTTGGTTGTATCCGGGCAGCGCTTCGATGCTATCGCGGGTTCACGTTCTGCTCGTCAACGGACGTTTCGTAAGCGTGGATCCAGCGAATCTCGCAGCCAGTCGCCGAAGAGGTTGCCGGTCAGAGAGACCAACAGGATCGCGATCCCCGGCATCCAGATCGGCCACCAGGCGATCGTCATGAAGTTGCGCCCCTCTGAGATCATCGCGCCCCAGGACGGCGTGCCCGGCGCGACGCCGATGTTGAGGAAGCTGAGCGCGGCCTCGATCAGAATCACCGAGGGCACGTCGAGCGTCGCCATGATCACGATGGTGTTGACGATGTTGGGAAGCACATGACGGAAGAGAATCCGCCGATCGCTGGCTCCGCTGGCTCGCGCGGCGACCACGAATTCCTGCTCGCGCAGCGATAACACATCGGCCCTGACCAGCCGTGCGTAGCCGGACCAGCTGAAGATGATGATGATCAGGATCACATTGAGCAGGCTGGCTCCAAAGACCACCGAGATCAGCAGCGCAAACAGAATCGCTGGCAGCGCCAGCTGGACGTCGACGATGCGCATCAGGAAGCGGTCCCACCAGCCCAGCCGCCAGCCTGCGAGCAGGCCGCACAGCGTGCCAATCAGCGCCGACGCCGGGATGCAGGTGACCACGACCAGCAACGACACGCGTGCCCCGTACATGACGCGTGCCAGAATGTCGCGTCCCAGGTTGTCGGTGCCCAGTGGATGCGTGATGCTCCCGCCGTCCTGGAACGCCGGCGGGAGCAGACGTTCTTGCAGGACAATCTGTTCCGGGTCGTAGGCCGACAGCAGATCGGCGAAGATCCCGGCAGTCAGAAACGCGAGCAGAATGATCACTGCCGGGGCCAGCAGCAAGGAACGCTGCCAGGATCCGCCCAGTCGAATGCCGCGCAACAGTGAGGCCGGGGCCGCTGCGACCGCCCGCGCCGCCATCAGCGGGATCCTGCCCTGATCCGCGGATCGATGATCGGGTAGGACAGATCAACCAGGATGTTGGCGACCACGATGCTGGTCGAGATCACGAGGATGCCGGCGATCATGACGGGGAAGTCGCCGACCAGGATCGTATGCAGCATCAAGCGGCCGATCCCCGGCCAGGCGAAGACCTGCTCGACAATCACCGTGCCAGCGATCATGTAGCCGACCTGGATGCCGAGGATGGTCGCTACGGGCAGCAGCGCGTGACGCAGCGCGTGTCGCCAGATGATCGTCGACTCGCGCAACCCCTTCGCTCGCGCCGTGCGAACGAAGTCCGTGCCCATCACGTCGATCATGCCCGAGCGCGTCAACCGCATCGAGACGGCCGAAGCCAACAGGCCCAGCGTGATCGTCGGTAGGACCAGATGCTCAATGCCGCCACTGCCGCCGGTCGGCATCAAGTCGAGCTGGACGGCGAAAAAGAAGATCAGGATCAGTCCCAGCCAGAAATTGGGCACGGCCTGACCGAGCACAGCGAGGAATCGCGCCAGCCAATCCGTCGGCGTCGCCCGGTTGAGCGCCGCGATGATGCCCAGGGGAACGCCGAGGGCCAGCGAGAATATCAAGGCGGCGGCGCCTAGTTGGAGTGTCTTGGAAGCGCGGCTGCTGACCTCGGACAGTGCCGGACGCGCGCTGATGAACGAGTTGCCGAGGTCCAACTGGACCGCGTTCCACAGGAACTTGACGTACTGGATGCCGATTGGCCCGGTCAGTCCGAGCTGCTCCTTGAGCAGCTCCTTCTCTTCCACTGTGGTTTCGTCCGTCGTCAGGTACTCGACCGGGTTACGCGCCAATCGCGAGACCAGGAAGACGACCGAGATGACGACGAACACCACCAGGATGCCCTGCAGGAGGCGCGAAACAAGGATCGTCGAGATGCTCTGCGGACCCATGTCCCGCCTTCCTGCAGGGAACGGTCGAGACTAAGTCACGAGCGGGCGAATGCCCCAGAGACCGCCGTAGTCTCGCGAGTTTCCTTTCATATCCCACTCGAGGGTGTCGGACATCAGACCGGTACCGACGGTCTCGAACAGGAAGAGCCACGAAGCGTTGGTGTAGATCAACTGAGCGAGCTCGTTGAGGTATTGCTTGCGCTTCTCGGGGTCGAACTCGGAGCGTTGCGCTTCGACCAACTCCTGGATGCCTGATTCCGGGTACTCGGCCACAGACAGCGTGCCGCCTTCGGCCACTTCAGCGTTGATCACCTGGAACGGGTCGGGCGACTGGTTGGTGAAGTAGTAGTGCAGGCCCGGCACGTCGCGCTGGGCCATCCGCGCGCGGAAGTCGGGCAGCGGGTCGAGTTGCAGGTTGGTCCGAATCCCAACCACGTCGAGGTATTGCTGCACGGAGAGCGCGATCTGGTCGGTCCAGGCGAAGAAGCCGGCGGTTCCGTAGAAGTCCGACTCGAAGCCGTCGGCGTAACCGGCGGCGTCCATCAACTGCATCGCCTTCTCGACGTTGTACTCCATCGTCAGCGGTCCAGACTGCTCGGGCTGCATGCCGCCCAACTGGCGTGTTCCGATCCCGTAGGCGCGTTGCTCGCGGCCGGTAGCCAGCGTGCCATAGATCGTCTCCACATCCACGGCGTGGTTCATCGCCTGACGGACTCGGATGTCTCGGTAGGGATTCGAGCCGTCGTCGAACATCGGCACCAGCGTGTTGGGGAAGATCGTGTGCGGACAGCAGCCCGGATCGAAGAGCACCTCGAACCCCGGCTCGTCGACGAAGTCCTGCACGAGCTCCCACTCAAGCGATGGCGTCACGTCGGCCTCGCCCGCCTGGATTGCGGCGAGACGCGCGACTGGCTCGGGCCGCACCGACTGGACAATCTCCTTGGCCCACGGTCGGTGGATCCGATTCAGGTTGTCGTAACCGATCGGGTACTCGTCATTGCGTTTGCTGCGGACCTCGATGTCGGGCTCGAAGTTGATCAACTGGAACGGGCCGCTGCCCATGCCGTCGCGGTTGTAGCCCTCGTCGCCTATCTCTTCAATCAGGTGCTTGGGCACGATTGGCATCGTCGTACCGACGCTGCCTGGCGCCGTGACGTCGGTGTTCACCGGAAGTCTCAGCGTGAGGTCGTCCACGACAGCGGATTCGCCGTTGACCGCTGAGACGATGTAGGCGATCCCGGTCTCGTATGTTCCGCTCTCGTTGTACGCCGCGTTGCCAGCGGCGCGGTCGATCGAGAACTTGACGTCTTCCGCCGTCAGCGGTGTGCCGTCGTGCCAGGCATGTCCTGGATTCACGTGCCAGAGCAGTGCGGTGAAGTCTTCAATCCATTCGAAGCTTCCCGCGTGGGGCACAATCTCTCGCGTGACCAGGTCGTACTGCAGCAGTCGGTCATAGTGCAGCGGGCCGTTCCACTTGAGGGTGTAGTTGCCCGGCGCCTGCACATCGAGGCCGCCCACTGCGTTCGGGACCGCGACCGTCACGGTGCGTTCCCAGTCGGTCTCGCCTTCGCGGGACAGGTCGACAGCCTCCTGCTGCTGTTGTTGCTGCTGCATGGCCTGCTGCTGTTCTTGCTGCTCGGCCTGCTGCGCCTGCGTATCGGCTTGCTGCTCTTGCTGTTGTTGTTGCTGCTCAGCGGGCGCGGCTTGCTGTTGCTGCTGATCCTGCTGCTGCTGCATCGCCTGTTGTTGTTGCTGTTGTTGCTGCTGGACCTGCGCGACGGCGGCGTCATCATCGTCGTCGTCGCCACATCCGACCAGCGCGAGTCCGGCGGCGCCGACTCCCGCCCGTCCCGAGGCGCGCAGGAGCGCTCTCCTGCTCATCCGTGATCGGCGCATTCGCTGCCAGTAGTTCTTCTCGGTCATTAGGTCAGTCTCTCTAGCTCGGTGCTGGGTCTCTCGTGCAGTGGCAGCGGTCGGGACTCGCTCGGTACAACCTTTCCACTCCAACCTGCCTGCTCAGTAGCGGCGCAGATACGTGCGCCACCTGATTCGCTTGGCGCGAATTTCTGGGAGTATGGCAACTACAGAATGCGATTGCAACGATCAAGGGGTTCCTTCCGGAATCGGAAGGAACCCCTTGAGTGAGAGGTCTGGAGCTTGAACAGGCCCTAGACCGTCTGCGGGCCTCGCACCAGCTTGCCGGGGAGCGCGCCGGTCAGTTCGTCATGCTCAAGCACGATTTCGCCGGCGCAGATCGTGGCGACGTAGCCGGTCGGCCGCTGCATGAAGCGCTTCGCACTCTCGGGCAGGTCGTAGACCATCTGCGGCGCGTCGGTGTCGAGCGTTTCAAGATCGATGACATTGACATCGGCTCGTTTGCCTTCGACCAACTCACCGCGGTCACCTAGCCGATAGAGGTCGGCGTTGGCGCCCGACTGCTTGTGCACGATCGTTTCCAGCGGCACCCGATCGCCGCGAGTCCGGTCGCGACCCCAGTAGGCCAGGTTCCAGGAGACCATGTGGGCGTCCGAGACGGCCGCCACGTGCGCGCCGGCGTCTGAGAGCCCGTTGCGGGTCAGCGGGTGCATCATCAGGTCACGCTGATAGTCGAAGTTGCCCTGCGAGTAGCCCTCAAGGTAGACCAACAGCAGCGTCGAGCCGTCGCCCTGTGTCATCAGGTCGTAGAAGGCCTCGTCGGCGGTCAGCCCGTTGCGTTCGGCGTGCGCGGCGACCGAACGGTCATACTCGGGCTCGTAGACCGGCGGGTCGCCGAGCACGTACACGGTCTCTGGCGATCCGAGCACCATTTCAAGCATGCCCGGTAGCAAGTTGCCTGGCGTCGTGTCGACCAGGAACGGGTGATCCTCTGCGTTCTCCGTCTTGTTGCGCACATCGTTGGTCAGATCCCAGTCGCTGGCCAGGATCTGCGCCTTGATCTCGGGATCGCGCATCTTCTCCAGGCGCTCGGCCATGGGGAGATGCTCGACCAGGTCGCGGTAGGCGAAGTTGAGCGTGTAGGGGTGAATCGAGCCTTCGAGATTCATCAGCAGCGTCGTGCCGCGGCCGCGGATCTGAGGGAAGATCCGCACCCCGCGCTCGGTTGCTTCCTCGACGCTCTCCAGGCCTTCCTTCCAGCCGGCGCCGTTGGTGACCGAGCCTTCGCCGGACAGATAGGTGATGGTCAGGCCGTGGGTCAGCGCCATGTCCTCGACCCACTCACGCTCGAACGGGCCAACGAGCTGGAACACGCCGCCGCCGCCCTGCTCGATGCCCTCGGCGACGGCCTCAAGCTCGGGGTACTGGGCCAGCGTGCCGGGAATCAGCTCGCCTTCCTTGGTTCGGTGAGCGAGCAGGCGGTTGGAGGAGAATCCCACCGCGCCGGCCTCGATGCCCTCGCGCACCAGACGTCGCATGTGCGACAACTCGTCGTCGGAGGGTTGTACGTCGTCGGCTCCGCGCGGACCCATCACGTAGGTGCGCAGGGCGCAATGCGGGAACTGCGCGGCGATGTCCATCACGCGGGGTTTGTCATCGATTGCATCGAGGTATTCGGGGAACGATTCCCATTCCCAGGTGATCCCGGCGGCCATCGCGGTCGCGGGAATGTCCTCGACGGCGTCCATCAGGTCCATCAACCACTCGCGGTCGTCTTCGCGCACGGGCGCGAAGCCAACGCCGCAGTTGCCCATCACCACGGTGGTGACGCCGTTGTAGCAAGACGGGGTCATGTACGGGTCCCATGACACCTGCGCGTCCATGTGGGTGTGGATGTCGATCCAGCCCGGCGTGACGAGCTTGCCGGACGCGTCGATCTCGCGACGACCCTCGCCAACGAGGCCTTCGCCATCGCGGACGACGGCGGTGATGCGGTCGCCGTCGATCGCAATGTCGCCGACAAACTCGGCGGCACCCGTCCCATCAATGATGCGTCCGTTGCGGATCACGATGTCATGCATGCTCAAGACTCCCAGCCAGTCACGGGTTTCGCCAAAGGATAGGCAAGAATTTCCGAACGGCGCTACTCAAACTCGCTGCGCGGAATGCCGGAGCGCTTGATGATGGCCAGCAGCGTGCCGATCTTGACCCGGCGATGCTGCGGAACCGTAACGATCACTCGCCTGCCTTCTACAACTCCGCGCATCTGCAGATGGCTGCCTTTCTGGCGGACATCTACGAATCCGTGGCGACGGAGGATTGTGGCAACCTGACGACCGGAGAGATCCCGCAGCCTAGCCAACGTGGACTGTCAGCGGTGATGCAGGTCCACTGGCTTCGCCAGCGGTCACAGGCACCGGTAGACCAGACACGGTCAGAGGGAGAATTTGCGATCGGCCGCCTACCAGGTAGTCGTAGTCGCCGGGCTCGGCATCCTCGAGGACAAGCTCCATAGCTTCCTGTAGCATCGCCTTCGCTTCTTCGACCGTGTCGCCCTGACTGGCCACGCTCAACTCCGGGCAGACGGAGACGTACCCGCCATCCTCATAGCGAATGACCGCCGTCAAGTGCAGGGTGCCTGCCTCGTTCTGACTCATGGCTCAGCCTCCTCGCGTGTTGTGAGCGTACGGGAGTCGGACCCCCGTTAGCGTCGATTCGTCGTAAAGCCGGGGCCGCGGCCCTTTTCCCAGACGTTGTTGCGGGCGACGTCTTCGTCGAAGTCGATGCCCCAGCCGGGTTTGGTCGGCAGCTCCAGGTGACCGTCGACGATGTTCAGCGGGCCTCCGCCGAGGTCGTCCTTCCAGGGGACGTCGTCGATGTCGATCTCCATGATCCGCACGTTGGGAACGGTCGCGCAGAGGTGCAGGGCGTGCATGGTGGCGAGGTGCGAGTAATAGTTGTGCGGGGCGCAGTTGAGCTCGTAGCTCTCGGCCAACAGCGCGACATCGCGCGAGCGGGCGAAGCCCTGCCAGGGGACGTCAATCATCACGTTGTCCATGGAGCGATGATCGAAGTACGGCCGGTAATCGCGGATCGTGTAGAGATTCTCGCCCGAGGTGATCGGCACCGTGGTCTGACGGCGGACGTCGGCCAGCGCCTCGGGTTCGTACATGTCGATCTCGACCCACATCATTTCGAGGTGTTCGAGCGCCTGGCAGATCTGACGGGCGACCAGCGGCGTGCAGTTGAAGTTGAGGTCGAGGGCGATCTGCACGTCGGGCCCGGCGCCTTTCTTCAGCGCACCGATGTACTCGGGAATGTGGCGCAGCAGCGAGGGGAGCGCGTTACGGTCGATGTTGCCGACGCCGCCCCAGCCGGGGCCGTAAACGCCGGTCGGATCGCCGGGGAAGACGATGTTGGTCTTGAGCGCGTGGAATCCCTTGCCTCTGACCTCTTCGCCCAGCGCCGTGACGTCGTCCATGGTGCGCAGCGGTGGCGCGCCGACGACCCATTCGGAGCCGTTGTCCCAGAGGATCTGGTCGTAGCTGCGCGCCCGCGATGAGCCGCAGTGCGACCAGTAGATCATCTGCCGCTCGCGGGTGGGCCCGCCGAAGAGCGAGTAGACCGGCACGCCGAGGGCCTTGCCCTTGATGTCCCAGAGCGCCAGTTCGACGCCGGCAATCGCCTTCGCGGCAATGCCGCCCGGAGACTGCCGCGCCAGCCGGTACATGTCCCAATAGCGGGCCTCGACCGCTAGCGGATCACTGCCGATCAGGATCGGCAGCATGTCCTCGATCGTGCCGACGATGCCATAGGGATTGCGGCCGTCGGACATTTCGCCGTAGCCGGTGATGCCTTCCGAGGTCCGCACGGCGACGAACTGCCAGGGTCGCCAGCCGGCGTCGACGACGAAGGTCTCGATTTCGGTGATCTTCATGAACTGCTCCCTTGTGTGTTGGTTAGCGCAGACGCAGGTCCGCCGAGAACCCGGGGCCTCGCCCCTTGTCCCAGACTTTCTCTCTCGCCAGGTCCTCGTTCAGGTCGACGCCCCAGCCTGGCTTCTTTGGCAGTTCGAGATGTCCATCGACGATCTCGATCGGGCCGCCGGTCATGTCGTCCTTCCAGGGGACGTCGTCGATGTCGATCTCCATGATCCGCACATTGGGGACTGTGGCGCAGAGATGGACGGAGTGCATGCTGCCGAGGTGCGAGTAGTAGTTGTGCGGGGCGACGTTGAGCTCGTAGCTCTCGGCCAGCAGCGCTACGTCGCGCGAGCGGGAAAAGCCCTGCCAGCAGACGTCGACCATGACGTTGTCCATCGAGCGCTGATCGAGGAAAGGCAGGTAGTCGCGGACGGTGTAGAGATTTTCTCCCGAGGTGATTGGCACGGTCGTTGAGCGTCGCACGTCGGCCAGCGCCTCGGCGTCGTACATGTCGACCTCGACCCACATCATTTCCAGATCCTCAAGCGTCTGACAGATCTGCCGAGCGGCCATGGGTGTGCAGTTGAAGTTGATGTCGAGCGCGATCTGTACGTCGGGCCCGGTACCGGCCTTGAGCGCGCCGATGTATTCGGGCACATGGCGCAGGACGGCGGGAGTGGTGTTGCTGTCGATGTTTGCGACGTCCTGTTGCAGACCGAAGGTCCGGGCCGGATCGCCGGGGAAGAGGATGTTGGTCTTGAGCGCGTGGAAGCCCTTGGCTCGCACCTCTTCGCCGAGCCTGGTCACGTCGTCCATCGACCGTATCGGCGGCGCTCCTATCACCCAGTCGTCGCCATTGTGCCACTTGATCCGGTGGAAATTTGCCGCCCGAGAGCTGCCGCAGTGGGACCAGTAGATCAGCTGCCGCTCGCGGGTGGGACCGCCGAAGAGCGAATAGACCGGCACGCCCAGCGCCTTGCCCTTGATATCCCAGAGCGCCAGCTCGACCCCGGCGATCGCCTTGGCGACGACCCCGCCGGGAGATTGCCTGGCCATGCGATACATGTCCCAGTAGCGGGCCTCAACCGCGAGCGGGTCGGCTCCGATGAGCACCGGCTCGAGGTCGTTGATTGTGCCGACGATGCCGTAGGGTGTG
>VXTH01000219.1:0-11751 GCA_009837565.1 Chloroflexota bacterium
TTCCAAGACCTTCCAAAACCAACCACTCTCAACCACTCTTCCCCCGCAAAACACTGGGATTCCGCCCCATTCGCCCGTCCGAAAAAAAACATCTCCAACCACCGTCCGCCGACTCACCAAAACGCGCCCGCCGACGTTCGAACCACGCGCTCGCAGTCGAACCCCGTCGAACAGATCCGAACACGCCCGAACAGCTTCACCTGTCAAAACATGCTCTCAGACCGACAACACTGGTCCAAGATTGTCCGAAATTGTTCAAAATTGTCCACCCGCAATCGCCAAACCCCAGCGAAACACTGGAGATCCCGCCTGTCTGGCCTCGAGGAATAAATTCTCCCGCCAGACACCCAGAGTCCGAAAAATCCTCTTCTCCCGAACACCGCCGACCGAACAGCGCGCGGAGGCGTATCCTGAGAATTCGAACAGCTATGAGGAGCGGCAACGATGACCACCACCAATGAGCAGCCGGTCAAGAGCCGAGTCGGCAACTTCAACGTCGGCGGCATCAACCACCTGGCACTCGTCTGTCGCGACATGCAGCAGACCGTCGACTTCTACCAGGGCGTGCTCGGCTTCCCGCTCGTCAAAACGATCCAGCTGCCCGGCGACATGGGCCAACACTTCTTCTTCGACATCGGCAACAGCGACTGTCTCGCCTTCTTCAACTTCCCCAACGCCCCCGAACCGGCGCCAGGCGTCGCCTCGCCGGACCCGAACACCTTCTTCGACCCCTCGGCCGAACTCGTCACGGCGATCGCCTCAATGAACCATGTCGCCTTCGACGTCGACCCGGATGAGATCGAGGAGATGCGCGAGCGGCTGATCGAGGCCGGCATCCGCTGCACGCCGATCCTCAACCACGACGACTCGCCCCGCGGCATCGCCCGCGAGAATCACGAGGGCGTCTTTGTCCGCTCGGTCTACTTCTACGATCCCGACGGCATCATGCTCGAACTGGCCGCCTGGACCCGCGCGATGCGACCCGACGACGTCCGTCATGCGCCGGCCCGGGCAGCGAGCGCAGCGGCGGTTTTGGCGGACTGACCGCCAACATCGGAGGTCGACTGAGTTCGACTCAGTCGCCCGCGCTACATCAAATCTGTCACTGGTAGACGCTGCCGCTTCCCGAGTGGCGGCGGACGCATGTTCGGCGTACAGCGGATTGCAGTCGCTGTTGCAATCGGGAACAATTGCGTGCCCGTTTTCGTACTGTTGGTGAGCGCACTGATCCGCTGGTGCACGGAGCATCGAGCGGGCGCAGCAGCACTGAATGAAAGGGGGATCGGATGACGTTCGAGCAACGACTCGACCACGACAGCGCCGAAGTTGACGCGCTGATCGAGGAGCACAGCGAGGTGAGTGGCGACGAGCAATATGCCGCGCCGGAGGCGAGGAAGGACATGATGATCCCCCTGATCGGCTTTGACATTTCGGGCACCCGCGCTCCGACCAAGGACGTCGCCGCCGCCTGGCGTCGTCGTATGGGCGATGCCGCCCGTCCCCCGGTGAGGTTGGGACAGTCCTCGCCAATCTGGAACTTCGCCAATGATTCGAGCGAGGAGATCGCTCCCGCGCCCAAGCGCAAGCCGCGTCGCCGACGGGCGTCCAACCCCGACTCCGATGCGGACGTCGACGCGACCCGCGCCTACTTCAACGAGATTGGCCGTCGGCCGCTCTTGACGGCGGAGCAGGAGCAGAAGCTGGGCGCCGCGATCGAGCGGGCCCGCTGGATCGACGCGCTGGAGCAGAGCCTGCACGAGGAACTTGGCTACGCGCCGCGACCGATGCAGGTCTGGGCCGAGCTGCTCAAGCAGCTGGGCGAGTTGCGTGGGGTCATGTCGATGACCGCTCACACCCTGTACCTGAACACCTTGCCGGTTGAGGCGCTCATGGAACACGAACGGTTCCGCGAGGCGGTCGACGGCAAGCTGGACACCCACCTGGTCACGCGCCTGAGCGCCGCCAGCGGCCTCGAGCAGGAATACGTCGGCGATCTGCTCATCGCGATGTCAATCGTCACCGCGATCGTGACCCCGAGGCTCTACCGCCGCTCGATCGAGGCGCTCGACCGCAACGCCGCGGCCAACGGCGACGCGCCGGATGGTGAAGCCCTGCTCTCGACCGACGCGGGACTGGTTCGCCGTGCCGAACGGCGGCTCACCGAGACCAAGTGGGACGGCTACGACGCGGAGCGGACGATGTACGTCTCCAACCTGCGGCTGGTCGTCTCGGTCTCGAAGAAATACCAGAAGAAGGGGCTGCACCTGCTCGACCTGATCCAGGAAGGCAATGTCGGCCTGTTCCGCGCCGTCGAGAAGTTCGACTACCGCAAGGGCAACAAGTTCTCGACCTACGCGACCTGGTGGATCCGGCAGTCGGTGACGCGATCGCTGGCCGATACGGCCAACCTGATTCGCGTGCCGGTGCACACGTCGGAACTGATCAACAAGATGAAGCGGGCCGAGCGCCGTCTGCGCCAGGAGTTCCAGGCGCAGCCGACCGACGCCGAGCTGGCGCTGGAGATGGACGAGTCCGAGGACCGGATTCGGACGCTGCGGCGCATCTCGATGACGCCCGCCTCGCTCGACAAGAGCGTCTCCGACGAGGACGACGATTCCGACCTGACCCGCTTCCTCGCCGACGAGGATGCGCCGTCGCCGGAGGACGAAGTCCTGCACAAGGCGCTCAACGGCCTGACCCGTCAGGCGCTCGATCGTCTGGAGCCCCGAGAAGCGGCCGTGCTGGCCATGCGCTTCGGTCTCGAAGACGGCAATGAGTACACCCTGGAACAGGTCGGAGAGCGCTTCGGATTAACCCGGGAACGAATCCGCCAGATCCAGGCCAAGGCCTACCGCGAGCTGCGCAAGGACCCCGAACTCCGCCACCTCCGCGAGCGCTGATCGAGTGACCCCCACCGCCTCGCTCTCCCCCCGCTTCGCGGGGGGAGATGCCGCAGGCAGAGGGGGGCCGTGCGGCCGCTAAGCTGGTCTAGGGTCTGTTTACATTCAGCCTTGTGGCTCAGGACTCGGGCTCTACGGGCGGGACGACATGCTCTTCTGCGGGAGAGACAGAGGCCTCGTTCGCCAACAGCGCGTGCGCTAGGTATACCGCTTGGACCGGCGACATATCTATCAGGACGGTCGCCTCATCTTCTTCCCCGCCGACGGGGAAGTAAATCAGAGATTGCCGGACGTGTTCGAACCTCAGACGGACGTGAGGTCGTTGTTGTTCGACAAACCCAATCCCCCGAAGGTGATTGAACAGCACTGGCTCCGGCAGCGGCTCGCCAGACGAATCCAGCAATGGTTCCTGTTGCGATTCAGGCATGACGACCTCCCTTGGGCTTGCGTCAGACGAACACGATATGGCCGCCACACCAGATCAGGGGCCGGGCGCTTATGTGCGGCGCGCTCGGTCCCGGAGTGCCCGCCGCGACGCACGGAGAGACTCCGAGACTCGTTCGATACGCTCCACGGTGATGCCGAAGGCCATAGCCTCTGTGTAGGGCGGAGATTGGTGCGGTGCGAACGGCGTCATGGTCTCCTGAGCTATGCCGTGCGCCCTCGCTTCGAGCCTGGCCAGCGCGGACCAAAGTTGCACCCAGTGGTCGGGCATCTCTGCCGGGAATGGATCTGGCTCCGGTTTGGTCATCATCGATTGCCAAGCTTCGCCCGTAGTCAGCTGAGAATCCGATATATCAGTGCGACAACCACGGGGATCGCCAGCGCCCAAATTTTGCGGTACAGCTTCAGTTCGTATTCCCTGATCATGTCACCGATATCCCGCTTGGTTGGGCGAGCAGCGAGCTGCTGCGCCAAGTGCTTTGCTTGCGCTTCAGTGTGACCGAGTTGCTGAAAGGCCAGGGTTTGAACCGCCTGTTGTTCATCAGGTAGATCCATCATCGGTCACCTCGGCCTCGTCGCGCAGCGCCTGCTCAATGAAGTGGAGCAATGTGTGGATGTGGATTTCTTCAAGCCCTTCGAGTACGGCCGTCGCCACCAGAAGGTGTTTGCCGGCCCACTGGCTATCTCCCGAAAGCCGAAATGTTGAGGCGGCAAGATCGGATCCTTCGTCAAGCCCTTCGTTTGCGTTGACCATGCCTGCAAAGGCGGTTGCCATTTGCAGATGAATATCTTGAATGCTGGTTGGCATGGGCACCTGTTCCGCCAACACCCCGGGAGGAGGGTCGGAACTGGGCACCAGGCTGGTCGGTTTGTGTGCGCTCATGTCGAACTCCCTTCTGACGGAACGAGGCTCACGAACGGACGGACCACCTGCACAGGTCACCGGTGGCCCGAAGGTAATGGTGCTGTCCGTCCAGGTGATGCCACGCGGACAACTGAGCGAGTAGGGTCAAGAAGGCATGAACAGCGAGTTCCGTCGTCAAACGTCGTTGATGTTCACTTGGGCTCTCCACGCGGCCCAGTCAGTTTGAAGCGGGCTGACGAGCACCCCGTCATCGTCGTCAGTGTATTGGCGAACCCAGTCCCGGATCCCGGCAGCCCCCATGTTGGTCACCTGAACGGCCCAGGCTGACTCGAGAACTCGCTTTGCCCCGATGCCGTCCAAAGCGCTGTACAGCCTCTCGTAGTCTCTGTTCGGCGCGCGAAGATCGTAGCTAATCAGATATCGCATTGCGACACATTATCACGGAGGCTCCAGCGCCGCGCTCAATCCTTCCACGGAACGTCTTGGCCAAGGGATCGGCAGTTACCGGTAGTCCCGCCAGTTCCGGCAGCGCGCGACCGCAGGCGCATTCGACTCCTCGCCCGAGACCATCGCTGGCGTCTCCGTCTTCGACAAGCAATCGCTCAGGCTGCGGTAGCGACCGCCGCTGCTAGGCCTGTCATCTGGCACGACCAAGCCGATGACGTACAGCAGCACGACGAGCCCCACGATCACCAAGAGAATGGCTTTCAGAGTGCTGCCCATGGCGCTCACTCGTCCTCGGACTGGACGGGCGCCTCGCAGATACCTGGTCGGATAATTTCCCAGCGCCACTGGTCTGCTTGGTCAATCGTGTCTGAGTCAATGCCCAGTGAGAATCGTGCCACGCCACCGGGGACAGGAATGAGCGAGCCTGCAACCTCTGGACCCTGACGCCGGAATAGCCAGAACCTCTTGTTGTCTCGGACTGTGTTGGAGACGAAGTGACCCTGGGCGTTCCAGCCGAACACGCTCACCGATGGTTGGTACCCCAGGTCGGAAATCGCCTCGGACGCGTAGACCTTGACCTCGTACACCCCTTGCGGGAGATCGAGGTAGGTGGCTTGTCCACCCGAAGAGAAGTTGCGCGCGAAGACCACTCGGTCATCGCCGCACTCTGAGACAGGTTCATCGAACGCCGATTGTTCTTCGGCGCCAGGCACTTGCGGTTCGGTGGTGGGTTGTTGGTTGTCGTGAGCGACGACTGTCGCGAGCGCGCCCCCTGCGACAACCAGAGCTGCGAGCGTAATCCAAACGTGAGACCGTGGCGCCAATGTGAACATGATCGCCTCCTCCTAGGCCGGGATGGTTCGTTGCCACACGAAGACCTACCCGTTGGGTCGCCGAGGAGGAGACTCGAACCGAACCTTCCCTCTTGTTTCAGCGACCCTGAGTCGCCGGGTAGAAATCTTCGTGTGGCACACACCAGTATGACACCCGCTGTGCACGTCGATATGCCAGCGGGTGTACCCAGAAGTCAGATGCGCGTGGATGATGCGTGGGTGCGTGGGATAGGCAGGCGTTAAATCACGAAACCGCCATGCTCTGATACCATAAGGCTCGTCATAAAGAGGAAGCCCCCGCGCGGGGCAAACTAGCGCAGGGACCACTCAGAGATCTTCCACCTCTGAGCATAAGTCCTAGAGGGTGCTGGCGCAAGCTCCGTGCGGCCTTCCGCAGAGGAGTTGTGTCATGCACGTTTGGAGTGCCCTGCAACGGCGGTGGATCGGGCCACGGACCGTCTCCGTGGATGCCGGACCGATCGCGTGGAGCGTCGATCTCGGCAACGCGACCGCGACGGTGACGACGCCGCGCTTCCACCGGCTGCGCCAAGCGCTGCACAATCTGGTGCATGGCTAGGCGCCGGGCGCCAGCAACAGAGTCATGGTGGTTGATCGAGAAGAAAGGAACCAAGCATGCTTTATCTGATTAGCTACGACTTGATAGCTCCCGGGAAGGACTACGACGGTCTGTATGAGGCACTAGAAGGAATCGGCGCCAGGCGCGTGCTTCGCTCAGTGTGGGTAGTGAAGTGGTCAAACACGAGCGCAGGCGCGGTGCGGGATTGGGTCAAGAAGCACACAGACTCCGATGATCGTGTGGTCGTCGGCCAAATCGATGCAGATTGGGCAACCTACAACGCCATCAACAAGATTTCGGAGATGTAGATCCCAGCACTGCGCAGCCGTCTATTCGCGGGAGGTTTCCGATGCCAGAGGATGTCCACGTCGAGACCAAGCAAGACGGAACGATGATCAGGTTCCTTGTACGGCCTCCGGGTGAAACCGTCCTGCGAGAGTCCGGCTTGTTCATAGACACTGCCAATACGGATCCGGCAATGCTGCCGGCTCTGATCGAGTCGATGAAGGCGACGGTCGCTGCGAACTGGCGCGGTCTCGTCGGCCCTGGTCAGCGCTAGATTGCCGCCGCCAGATCGCGGCGGGATGAGATGTGCCACCAGGCGAGCTGGACGAAGGACTCGTAGCGCGAGGCGAGCTTGCAGTAGCGCGTCGCGAGTCCCCGGAACTGCTTGAGGTCGGCGAAGAGGTTCTCGACCTTGTGCCGAGTCCGGTAGCTCTCCTCGTCGTACTCGAAGGGCACCTTGCGCCTGCTGGTCGACGGGATCGTCGCTACAATGTCACGCGAGGAGAGCAGATCGCGGAGCGGGCCTGAATCGTAGGCTCTGTCTGCAATCAGTTCTCCCGCCTCTACGCCGTCGAGAAGTGCCGGTACCAAGGGACTCTCGGCGGCGTTTCCGGGATGCAAAGTGAACCTGACGAGTTTGCCGTCGCGGTCCACCATCGCCATCAGCTTCGTGGTCAACCCGCCTCGACTCGATCCGATGCACTGAGCGTGCCGTGAGTCGGGCGGGTCGGTCCTTTTCCCTGGGTGGGATGGACGTGCCGCGCCCCAGCCGCGTGCTGGTGTGTCTTGATGTAGGATCCGTCGACCTGGATACTGCGCATGTCGATTTCTCCCTGGGTCGTCTCGAAGATGCGATCGAACACGCCGGCGTTCGACCACCTGCGGAAGCGCTGGTAGACCGTGTTCCACTTGCCGAACTCCGCCGGCAAATCGCGCCACGGCGCCCCCGTTCGCACCACCCAGAGGATGCCCTCAAGGGCCTTGCGGTTGTCGTACCCGGTGCGACCAGGGTCACTGGCCTTGCCTGGAAGCAGCGGTTCAATCCGTTCCCACTGCTTGTTTGTCAATCTCCTTCGCGGCATGACAACCTCCTTTCCTATGTGATAAGGTTATCCAGCAGGAGGTTGAATGTCAACAGACCCTAGGCAAGCGGGGGTAGCTCAGGGGTAGAGCTCCTGCCTTCCAAGCAGGTGGCCGCGGGTTCGAATCCCGTCCCCCGCTCCAGCGCTACTGCAGTGGCAACAGAATCTCCGTATGCCACTTCGACGTATCCGGCTCCGCCCCGGGATCCGTGATGTAGCGCTCGATCGGACCACCGCTCGGCATGCGGCCAATCTCCTGCACGTACTGCCAGACTTGCTCATGCGTCTGACCGAGCCCCTCGTAGGGGCCGAAGTGGTCCGCCTTCACCGCGTCGCCGGCGGGCATCTCCAGCAACTCGATCTCGCCGCTCAGCTCCACCCCATCGCCGATCTCGATGCCCCCCGAAAGCGTCATCTGGTTGGCGTCCATCGAGTGATAGACGGCAATGACATGACCCATATCGGTGACGCCCTGCTCGGTCAGCGCTGCGTGCACCGCGGGGAAGATGCGAGCAAAGGTCGCAGGCAACTCCTCCGTTGAGGCCTCTGCATGCATCACCGCTGCCCTCCGGGCTCCAATCTGGACAATCTCCGGCATCGTTCGCTCCGTTCACCATGTCGCTTCATCGCGATGCTACGCCAACGGCAGCCAGATCTCGGTATGCCACTTCGACTGGTCAGGCTCCGCATCAGGCATCGTCAGATACCGCTCAATCACCATTCCGGTTGGCGTTCGACCAAGACCAGTAAGTTCCGCTTCCAGTGTCGCCTGCGTACGACGGAAGTCATCAAACAGGTACGGACCGAAGTGATCGATCACACCGGCCTCGCAGCCGCCCAGTTCGAGCAACGCCAGCGGCTCAAGCGGCTCAAAGTCCTCCTCGACCTCCATCCCCGCCGAGAGCACCAACTCGTCGTCACTAATCGAGTGATAGACAGCAATCACCTCGCCCAGCTGGGGCGGGCCCTGCTCCTGCAATGCGTCCCAGACCGCTGGATAGATCTGAGCGAAGGCGCCGACCAGTTCGGCGTGCGTCGTCACGGCGTGGATCACCGCCGCCCGCGTGACGGGCATCCAGCGGATCAGCGACATCGAATCACTCGCAGCTCCGTCACGATCAGGTCGACTCGTTGATCGTGGTCCGACACGGGGAGTCTGTCGACCAGTTGCATCTCAAATGCCAACCCAATGATCGGCGCGGAGACCTGCGCGAGAAAGCGATCGTAGTAGCCGCCGCCCATGCCCAGCCGTCCGCCCTCCTGATCGAAGGCGACCCCGGGCACGACAATCACATCGCAGATCCCGGGATCGACCGGCGGTGCGAGTTCGTGGTCGGGCTCGCGCAGCCCGAACGCTGCGCCCACCAGTTGTGAGAGTGCCGAGATCTCGCGATGCTCCAGCTGTCCATGCGCGCGCACTCTGGGACACACGACCCGCCGTCGCTCGGTCAGCAGTTGTGCAATCAGGCCGTCGGTGCCGACCTCGCCAGGCAACGAACTGGCGTAACAGTGGACGGTATCGGCGCGTCGGATCTCGTCCAGCGCAATCAGGCGAGACGCGATCGACGCAGACCAGCCGTGCGTCGCCTCGGCGGGCAACGCGGCCCGCTGGCGACGCAGCGCACTCCGCAGCTCGGCCCTGGACATGCGCTGTCGACTGATGACTAGGGCAACCCAGCGCCGCCGACCTCGACATCGAAGGCGCGAATCCGGCCAAGTCGAGGGTCGCCTGGTTGCGGATTCGATGTCGGCGCCTCCAACGAGAACAGGGTCTTGCGCTCCTCGCCGCCGAGCATGCAGGCGAAGACGCCCATGTCGGGCACCTCGATGCGTTCCAGAGTCTCGCCGCCCTCAGCAACCCGGACCAGCGCTCCGGGATTAGTCGGCACGGCCACCCAGATCGCGCCCTCGGCGTCGAGGGCGATGCCGTCGGGCGGGAAGCCGAGTTCTGCCCAGACTCGTTGATTGGACAGCGTGCCGTCGTCCGCGATATCGAACGCCGTCAGCCGCTGACCCCAGCTCTCGCCGACGACCAGCGTCTTGCCGTCAGGCGTGATCCCCGTGCCATTCGGGAACTGCAATCCGTCGGCGACGACGGAGGAGTCACCGTCGGGCGTAACCATGACCATCGTCGTCGCGCGCGGCGGCGAGCCGTCGGTGATGTCGAACCCGAAGTTGCCGATGTAGCAGTTGCCCTCGGAGTCGGTGACCATGTCGTTGCAGTGATAGGGCGCCTTGTCAGAGATGTCGGCGACCTCCCAGAGTCCGTCCGGGTCAAGGCGAAGCAACTTGCGGTCGGTCATCGAGACGATCAGCAGTCGGCCGTCGGGCAGAAACCCGAGCCCCGAGGGCTGATTCGGCACTTCGACGATGGTCTCGCGCTCGCCGTCGGGAGTGACCGCAACGACCTCGTGGGCATGCATGTCCGAGAACCACAGCCGCCCCTCATACCAACGCGGCCCCTCGGGGAAGACCAATCCGTCCAATACCAATCGAGCTTCACGAGTCATGACACGGCTCCGAACTGAACTTGCCTCAGCAAAAGATAGGCCTCAGCCGTTGGGATAGACGTCCAACAGCTCGAAGCGGGGGCCGTCTTTGCAGCAGAGCTTGACTCCCTGCTTGGTGAAGACGGCGCAGCCGTAGCAGATGCCGGTGCCGCAGGCCATTTCGGTCTCCATCAGGATCTGCACCGGCCGGTTCATGCCGTCGCGGCGGACGACTGGCGTCATCGCGCGGAACATCGGGACCGGGCCGCAGGCAAACGACTGGTCGGCCCAGGAGAGATAGTCGGCGAACAGGTCGGTGACGAATCCCTGCTTGCCCATTGAGCCGTCCTCGGTCGAGACCTGGTACTCGACCTGCGGCGGGAGGAGCTCGGCGGGATAGACGCCGTCGGCGCTGCGGGCGCCGAAGCAGAGCACGATCGAACGGGTTCGCGACGAGCTCTCGGACTCGGCGTCGGCGAGCGCAACCAATGGGGCGATTCCAACGCCGCCGCCGACCAGCAACAGATTCGAGGCGGTGCGTCGTACGTCAAATCCGCGGCCCAGTGGACCGGTCATCCAGGCCCGTTCGCCCGGTTGCATCGAAGCCATCTGCTCGGTCACCCGGCCGATCACGCTGTAGAGCAACGCGAACTGTCGCTCGGAGTCCCTGGGCGAGGTGTAGCGAAACCGGTAGTAAGAGAACGCCCGTGGCAGCAACGGATCGAACGCGCCGCGCTCCGCGCCTGGGTCGACCATGACAAACTGGCCGGGCTGGGCGTGTTGCGTGAGCGCGGGAGCGTCGTACCAGGTGACGAACGTGCCGGGATAGATCTCTTCGGTCTCGATCACCCGGGCGGCGGCGCGACGCACCTGATTGACTTCCGAACTTCTTACACCCGGCCAGCCGTATAGTCCGGCAGCGGTGCGATGTTGTAGTCGGCGCCGCCCTCGAGCATGGCCCCGACGGCGTGGTGCGCGGTATCGATCGAGGTGAAACAGGGAATCCGCTGTTCCGCCGCGGCGCGGCGGATGTGGAAGCCGTCGCGAATGTTGCTGCTGATTTGCTCGGGCGTGTTGATCACCATGTCGATCTGCCCGGAGCGAATCAAATCGATCACATCGGGATCGCCGCCGACCTCGCGCTTGGGCGCTTCATGCACGTCGTAGCCGAGCCCGCGGATCAGGCTGGCTGTGCCGACCGTCGCGTGAAGCTCGTAGCCCGCCTCGCCCAGCTCGCGAATCAACGCCATCGCGCCGGGTTTGTCCTGGTCGGCGATGCTGAGCAGCGCGCGGCCCTGCGCCGGCACAGCCATGCCAGCGGCAATCAACGCCTTGTTCAAGGCCTTCTCATAGTCGGTGTCGACGCCCATGACTTCGCCGGTCGATTTCATTTCGGGACCGAGATGTGTGTCGACGCCGGACAGCTTCGACATCGAGAAAACCGGCGCCTTGACCGCGACCAACGGCGTTGACGGCCAGAGTCCGCTGGAGTAGCCCTGCTCCGACAGCGCCTCGCCAAGCATGGCGCGCACGGCGACTTCGACACGCGGCACGCCGGGCCCCTTGCTCAGGAAGGGCACCGTGCGACTGGCGCGCGGATTGACTTCAAGTACAAACACATCGCCGTCGTCCTGGTCTGAATCGCGCATGATCACGTACTGGATGTTCATCAGTCCGGCGACGCCGAGTCCGATACCGATCTGTCGGGTGTACTCGATGATCGTCGCGACTTCTCCGGCGCGCAGATTCGGGGCGGGGTAGACGGCCATCGAGTCGCCGGAGTGGACGCCGGCGCGCTCAATGTGCTCCATGATCCCGGGGATCAGCAC
>VXTH01000065.1:0-11723 GCA_009837565.1 Chloroflexota bacterium
GTCCTGGGGTGAGCGGTAGTGAGATTCGATCCGTTTGCCGATCGTCGTCAGGTCGACGATTTGCTCATCGCTGAGCTTGGCCATTGACCCGTCCGACTCGGACAGATCCTGCCAGACGTTGGCTCCGTGCTCGGGATCGAGCCGGCCGTCGGGCGAGCGGACCAGGCGGCGGTCCTGGGTGAAGATCTGGCGTTCGAGAATCTGATCGGCGGCCTTGTCGACTTCGTAGTGGTCAGGTGAGACCAGGCCGCCCACTACCGCTTCGCCAAGTCCGAACGCGGCCTCAATCACGACGCGGTTGTGGTCGTTGGTGATCGGGTCGACGGTAAACATCACGCCGGACGATTCCGACTGCACCATTCGTTGCACAGGAACCGCCAAATCGACGTCGAGGTGTCCCCAGCCGGCCTGCTCGCGATAGAAAATGGCCCGCGCTTCAAACAGAGAGGCCCAGCAGTGCTGGACGGCTTCGACAACGTTGACGCCGCCCTCGATATTGAGGAACGTCGCTTGCTGTCCGGCAAAGGATGCTTCGGCCAAATCCTCGGCCGTCGCTGAGCTGCGGACCGCGACCGGACCCTCACCCAGCTCTGCGTAGGCAGCGGTGATCTCCTGCTGCATCGTGGCCGGCATCTCGGCCTGTTCGATGGCGTGCTGCACGGCATCGGCCGTGGCATTGAGTTGGTCGTCGTTGTCGACGTTGAGACCTTGCAGAATGCGCCGCAGAACGTGATCAAGTCCGCTGTGATTGATGAATTCGCGATAGGCGCGGGTGGTGACCACGAATCCCGGCGGCACCGGGATATCGGCCTGTGTGAGCTCGCCCAGGTTCGCCCCTTTGCCGCCGACAAGTGGGACGTCGTCTCGTCCGACTTCGGCGAACCAGACGATGTGTTGGGAGTCAGAGGTCATGAAGGAAGTCCGCGGAAGGCTGGCTGGGACGTTCACGGCTCGCGGAGGCAGGATATCACCGCCTCGACAATGCACGACTATCACCCAGTTTCCCCGCGTACCGCGCGGTCGAGAACGGTCTGCGCAGGACTACTCGACCGTGACCGTCTTCGCGAGGTTGCGCGGCTGGTCGATGTCCAGACCGCGAGTCAACGCGAGCTGGTATGCGAGCAGCTGGACCACCGGCGTGAGTGAAAAGGGCGTCAGCAGCGGCGGAGCAGGCGGCACGGCGATGAAGTGGTCGACCAGCTCGGCGAGTTCGGCGTCGCCCTCGTCGCCAACGGCGATCACCGGTGCTCGTCGGGCCCTGACCTGTTGAATGGCGGAGGTCATCTTGTCGAATAGCGGGCCGCGGGGCGCCAGCGCAATCACCGGGAATTCCTGATCGAGCAGCGCGATCGGCCCAAGCTTCATTTCTCCGGCCGCATACCCTTCGGCGTGAACGTATGAGATCTCTTTGCACTTGAGGGCCGCCTCCATGGCGAGTGGATACTCAATGCCACGACCGAGCACGAGGAAGTTTGAGGCATTGCCGAACAGCTGGGCGATCTGGGCGCAACGATCGGCTTGGCCAATGCCGCGCTCCAGCAGCGACGGCGCGGTGAGCAGCTGTTCGAGTCGTGTACTGAGCGCCTCCGTGCTCAGCCGACCCTGCGCGTGACCGATCCGGCAGGCGAGCAGATACAGCGCTGCCAGCGAACCGACAAACGTCTTGGTCGAAGCGACGCCCACCTCGGGCCCGCAGCGGATGATGATTGACGTGTCAGCCTGGCGGGTTGATTCCGAGCCATCGACGTTGGTGATCACGACTAGCGCCGCGCCCCATCGATCGCGCACGTGGTTCATGGCGCCCAGGGTGTCGATCGTCTCACCGGATTGCGTCACGGCGACGACCAGGGTCGATGGTCCCAGCAGGGGAGCACGAAAGCGAAACTCTGATGCGTTGTCAAAGTCAGCGGGAATGCCGGCGATTTGCTCGATCCACCAGCGTCCGATCATCGCCGCGTGGAGCGACGTGCCCATGCCGATGACCAACACTCGTCTAATGCTCGCCAGCGTCACTGTCGGCAGTTCGAGATCGTCGGCGAGCGCGCTCGCCGGCTCCAGTCTGGCCCGGCCGCGAATCGTGTCAGACAGCGCGCGAGGCTGTTCGTGGATCTCCTTGAGCATGAAGTGCCGGAAGGGCCCGCGGGCAATCGCGACGGGATCCAGGTCGACCTGGGTGGGCTCTGGCTGGAACTGCGTTCCCCCTTGACGCCGGATCGAGACGCTCTCTGACTCAATCGTTGCGATTTCGCCATCCTCAAGGTGATACACACTGGTCGTGTGGGGCAGCAGCGCGGGGAGGTCGCTGGCGACGAACACTTCACCGTCGCCGTATCCGATCACGATTCCCCCGGCGGAACCCTTGCGTGCGGCGTAGATCCGGTTCGGGCTGCCGCGATGGACCGCAGCGATCGCGTTCGCTCCACGCAGGCGGCCAATGGCGGACGCCAAGGCGTCTCCGAATGTCTTTCCCGCTGCCAGCTCTCTCGAGATCAGCTCGGGAATGACCTCAGTGTCGGTATCGGATTGCCAGGAACGACCTTCGGCGTCGAGCCGTTCCTGCAGTTCCGCCTTCAACTCGCGGTAGTTCTCGACAATGCCGTTCTGCACGACAATCACGTCGCCAGAGGAGGAGGCGTGTGGATGGGCATTGCGATCGGAGGGTTGGCCGTGGGTGGCCCATCGCGTGTGACCAATTCCGGTCGCGCCGCCCGGCATCCGTTCGATCGCCGCTTGCAGGTCGCGAAGTTTGCCCTCTCGCTTCATCACCGACAACGCGCCATCATGGTCGAGGACAGCGATGCCCGACGAGTCATAACCCCGATACTCGAGACGTTGCAATCCCTCAAGCAGAATCGGGCCGGCTGCTTGATGGCCAACGTAGCCCACGATGCCACACATGTAGAACCCCGCGTCTACCCCGCCGCCGGCGTCGTCCAACTGCGACCGTTGGAACGCGGATTCGGTTGCGGCTGCCTGCTGGCCGTACCGTCCCGTGCACTGCCGTCTGCCATTGACTCTAAGAGCTCAGAGAGTGTGTAGACGAATGAAACTGGTCGATTCAGCGTGGATTCCAGGTCAGCCGGCGTGAGATCATCAAGGAATTTCGCCCCGAAGTAGTCGAGCGATGCTCGTGGCAGGAACACGTGCTCGGCCAGTTCAGTGCGTGCGAGGGCCATTGCGAAGTCTTCGCCGGGGATGAGTCCGCTGACGTTGACCCGCTCGCCGAACAGGGAATTCTGGATTGGGTTGACCCGAAAGTCGACGCCGGTCAGGGCAGAGACTTCGTTGCACAACTCGCGAAGCGTTGGGGCGATGAGTGTGCCGCAGGCGATCAGCGCCGAAGTTGAGGGAACGTTGAGTCGGCCCTCCTGAATCCGGCGTCGGGTGTTGCGCCAGTCCTCGATCAAGGTGCGGGTCATGCCGACGCCGTTCTCCCACTGCGGGAAGCCGTCGTAGCGCCGCTTCGAGGGAATCTGAGCGCCGGCGGTGAGATAGAACTCGTCACTGGGGAACACGACGGAGTTACCCCGTTGCGATCGGGTCTGGCGCTGCCAGCGTCGCAGCTGCCTGACCACTCGTTGGGCCTCGGACTTGCTGTGCGCCCGCATACCGGCGTCTTTGATCCGCTCCTCGCCTTCCAGTGAGGAGCCCACTGGCACCACGCCGATCGATACCACGTTCCCTTGACTGAGCAGGTCCCCAACCGTCTGATCGAGCGCGTCGCCATCGTTCACCCCCGGACATAACACGACCTGCGTGTGGACATCGATTCGCATGTCGGCGAGCCGTCGCAGTTGCTCGAGAATGTCGGGAGCGTTTCGGTTGCCCAGCAACCGTCGCCGCAGTTCCAGGTCTGTGGCATGGACGCTGACGTGCAGTGGGCTCAACCGTTGCTCCTCGAGGCGAGTCCAATCGTCGTCCGAGAGGTTGGTGAGCGTGACGAAATTGCCGTGCAGGAACGAGAGCCGGTAGTCATCGTCCTTGACGTAGAGCGGACGCCGCAGACCCTTCGGCAATCCCTTGAGGAAACAGAAGAAGCACTTGTTGTTACAGATTCGGGTACCGTCAAACGCTTCGTCTGTGAACTCGATCCCGAGCGGCTCATCGATCGGCTTCTCAAACTCGACGATGGCCAGCTCGCCGTCATGCACAACCTCAAGCTCGACGAAGTCGTCGGTCGTCTGAAATCGGTAATCCACCGGGTCGCGGATTGGCTGACCGTTGACCGCCAGCACCTGGTCGCCGGGACGCAGTCCGGCTTCTTCGGCGATTGAGTCGGGCTCGACGGCGCTGATAGCGCCTGGCGGAACGACGGTACGGCGCGGACGGGGCATTCGCAGTCCGAGAAACCCTGTCGGGGTGTAGCTAGACGGCGGCCGACATGGCGGCGTCGATCTCTTCGATTCGTTCGACCACGGCGTCAATCGAGAAGTCGGGAGTTGACGCGCCGGCGGTGACGCCAATGTCTTTGTGGCCGTCGAACCACTCACGCTTGAGTTCATCGGCGGTCTCGACGTGATATGTCTCGACGCCGTTGGCTCGGGAGAGTTCGGCCAGGTGCCTGGTATTGGCGGAGTTGTGACCGCCGACGACGATCATCAGGTCGACGTCCTCCGTGAGATCGCGCGTGGCGGCCTGTTGGGACGTCGTGGCATTGCACAGCACATTGACCACTCTGATCTCGGTGATTTGGTCGATCCGCGCGCGCATCAGATTGGCGACGAACACGGCGAAGCGCTCGGGGGTGTGCGTGGTCTGAGAGATCACGCCAATCTTGGAAGGCAGATAGTCGGGGAGGTCTTCGAGCGACTCATCCTTGATCACGATGCCGCGTCCACGGCACCAGCCGAGCACGCCCTTGACCTCGGGATGCGTGGGATCGCCGAAGATGATGACGGTAAAGCCACGTTCGGCCAGATTTCGCGCGGCACGCTGGGAACGCGAGACGAACTGACAGGTGGTATCGATCACTTTGAGTCCGCGATCTTCAATGTCGCGGACGACGGTCTCGCCGACGCCGTGCGCCGTGATCGCGACCGTGTCGGTCTCGACGCCGACCGCCGAGCGGTCTTCCTTAACTCTGATTCCAGTGTGTTCGAGTTCTTCGACCACCTGCGGGTTGTGAACCACCTGTCCCAGGGTGGTCACTCTCGTGCCGTTGGCGGCCGCCTCTTTCATCATGTCGACCGCTCGACGCACGCCGAAGCAGAAGCCCATGTCGCTCGCGCGGTGAATTTTCATGCTGCTGCTCCAGGGTTGTCGTCAGGTTTGTCGTCGCCGATGTGGCCGCTCCTGCCATCCTGATCGGTGTCGTCGTCGACCAGGTCCGCATATACGCCACGATACGCGGGGGGTAGCTGTTCGGCAATGGCTCGCATGATAATGATATGCGCGGCGTCGATGTCGTCGCGCGTCACGCGGGCGCCCTTGGGCCTGACCACGAATGGGTTCGACGCAGTCATCCGGACCGTTGTTCGCGCGATCAGGGAGCGCCAGCCGGCCCGCATGCGCTCGGATCCGGTGATTCCGACCGCGACCACGGGAACCTGGGTGCGCAAGGCGAGCAATGCGGTACCGGAGTGCGCCTGCATCATGGCGCCGGTGTCGGAACGGTGTCCCTCGGGGAACATGCCGACGACAGCGCCGTTGGCCAGCAGACGCTCAGCTTCGCGAATCGCCAATCGATCCCCCGCTCCGCGCCGCACCGGAAACGCGCCGGACAGTGCGAAGAGATAGCCAATGATCGGTTCCTTCTGAAAGAGCTCGACCTTCGCCATGTATCGGGGAGAGCGGGGATAGATGGCAGACGCCATCATCGCCGGATCCGCCGACGAGACATGATTCGAGGCGATGATCACGCCGCCCTTGGGGATGCGGTCGAAGTGGTTCCATTGGCAGCGCACAATCCTGAGGAATGCCAACCGGGCGAAGAAGCCGGCAACCAGAAACCAGACTCGCGACGCGTTGGGCATGCCCATCATGCCGATGTCGGCAAGCGCCTTGTACTCGCCGAACACCAGGCGAGTCAATTGTCGAGTGACCCAGCGGTACACGCGTCGGCGCATTACCTATCTCTCGCTTGCCGCAGGGGTCGCTTGAGGGAGTGCGAGATCGGGTATTAGTTCGCGAACGATTGTCTCGGCAGCATCTATTGCCTGATCGAGCGACAGGTCCGATGTGTCCAACCTGACCGCATTCGCGGCCACAGTGAGCGGGGAGGCGGCCCGGCCTCGGTCGCGCCGATCGCGGCGCTGCGTCGCCTTGAGCACGGTGGCCTCGTCGGCGCCGCCGTTCTGCTCGGCGGCTCGCCGCCGGGCTCGCACTTCTTCGCTGGCGTCGAGGAAGATCTTGACCGGGGCCTCGGGCAAGACGACGGTGCCGATGTCGCGTCCCACGACGACCATGCAGCCTTGCGCGGCCTCCGACTGTTGAATGGCGACCATCAGCACCCGCACGCCAGCGTTGGCGGCGACAATCGGAACTCCCGACTCGACTTCTGGCTGGCGCAGGTGCGGCGTGGCGTTGTCGCCGTCAACGAAGACGTCCATTTCCACCGAATCCGCATCGGTTCTCGGGGACAGATGAAACTCCGACGCTCGGATTAGTTCAGCAACGCTGTCCTCTTCGTCCAGATGGACGCCTTTGCGCTGTGCCTGCCAGGTCGCAGCGCGAAACATGATTCCGGTGTCGAAGAGCCGCCAGCCGAGGCGCTTCGCCAGGGCGCGGCCAACGGCGGTCTTGCCTGAAGCGACCGGACCATCGATCGCGACGAGTCGGTTTCGGCAGTCAGGATTTCGTGAGGGTGCCACAGCACAATGGTAGTGGCGGGCTGCTTACGACTCAGCATTGTCGGTGTCGCTGGTCAGCCCGGCGGCACGCCGCAGCAGTCGGATCTCCCGGAGGCTCAACGGGCGGATCTTGCCAGCCGGCAGGTCGCGGAGCAGCAGCGGACCGAAGCGCACCCGGCGCAGGGTGACGACCGGATGGCCGATAGCGTCGCACAAGCGCCGCACCTCACGTTTCCGTCCGGTGTGCAGCGTCAGGGTGAGCCATGAGGTGGTCCGGCGCTTTTTCAAACTCCGACCTGGGCGACGCGACCTGGCAGGTTTGGCCTGCAGGAGCTCGTCCTGGTCGGGGATGCCTTCGAAGATTCGATCCAGAGCCCGATCGCTCGGTTGGCCGATGACCTCGGCCAGGTACACGCGCTGCACCTCCTGGGACGGATGCAGCAATCGGTCCACCAATGGGCCGTCGTTGGTCAGCAACAGCAGACCTTCGCTGTCCAGATCCAGCCGACCGACCGGGACGCAACGCGGTGCGTTTGCGGGAAGGAACTCGACCACGGTGTGACGACCGCGGTCGTCCCGCACCGTCGAGAGCACGCCTCGCGGTTTGTTGAGCGCGTAGTAGCGAAGCGGTTCTGGTTCGGCCAATGGCCGGCCGTCGAGGGTGATCTGTTGAATCGCTGGATGGACGCGAAGAGACAGGTCGGTGACCACCTGGCCGTCGACCGTGATTCTTCGTTGTCGAACGAACTCCTCGGCAGCGCGCCGGGAGGCGGCGCCGCTGCGGGCGATGGCGACGGCGATGCGGATCCGGTCGGAGTCGATCATGGTCCGTCGGACTCGTTCTGGCGCCGGGCGTCGTCGAGCGTGGCCGACTCGTCTTCTGGGCCGTTGTATGTCGCCGGTTGGACCTCCGGCTCCGGAGCGCTCTCGACCGGTTGGACCCTGCGGATCACGAGCGTGAGGATGACGCCGATCAGAGCGAAGCTGACGATCATCCAGGCGTTAACGCCCTCTTCGGGTGGCGCATTCACGATTGGCAGGCGGCCTTCGTCTGAGACTGGTGTCTTGAGCGAGGCGGATCGAACGGCGTCTCCAAGGAGCGGCGTCACCTCTGCGGTCCCGGGTGTCGGATGGGCGGTCACTGTCCAGCGCTCAGGCTCGACCGCGATCGACAGGCCCTGGGCGGGAGCAGGCAGGTCGTCGTGTCCATAGCTGACTTCGTGAACGGGCCGTCCATCGGGGGCGAAGACTGAGATGGTGTCGGCGTCGTTGTTGAGGCCGTTGCCGATCCGCTCCACGATGATGGTATCTGCCTCTATCTCCAGCGATTTCGTGGCAACCACCAGGTAAGCGCCGGCGCCGAGCTCTCCCTGGAGTTCAGTGTGTCGACTGTTGTCCCCTATTGACCACCCGGAGAGGTTGATCGATTGGTCGGTTGGATTGTGAATCTCGACCCATTCCGGTTCGCCCGGCAGCGGCGCCGGCAGAATCTCCGTGATCCTCAGCGTCGGTTCGGCCTCGGGAAGGACCTGATTCGGCGACGATTCCGATTGGACGGGTTGCATCGAATCTGGGACGCCGACTGGGCGGGTCGGCGGCGGTTGCGCATCAGGAGCGCTCGCAGCGGGCGGGGCCGGGGGAGATGGATTGAGCATGCCGGGTGAAGGCTTGCGAACAAATGGCGGTTCATCCGGGGATGCGCGTTGGACTGACTCTTCCTGATCGGGCGCGGTGATCGCGTCGTACGAGCGGTCGTCACCCCAGCTGATTGCGCTGACTATCTCGCCGGCGGGATCGATCAGACGTAGCTGATCGCCACTGTTGGCGAGTCCGTTGCCGATTCGGCCGTCAGTGATCGCAACGACGACCTCCGACCCAGCGAGTTCGGAGGCGCCGATAGCGATGGATGAGTCTGGTGGCACGATGATGCCATCCAGGAGGTCGGACGAGGTGTTGTCGGCGATTGACCAGTCGTCGAGCGGCATTGGCTGATCGGACGAGTTGGTCAGTTCAAACCACTCGTAGGAATGATCGTTGCGACCTTGCCCGGCATTCGGATAGACCTCGCTGATCCATATTGTCGCTTCCTGTGATTCTTGCCGGACCATCGAAAGGGGCGGAACGCGATACTCTCGCGCGGCGACGGTTGATCCGCAAAGCGAGGTCGCCTCGTGCCATGAACTGACGAGCGTGGTGTGGTGACGGCCAACGTCGCACCATGGGACACGAGGATGCATACTGGCGAGCGGGCTGAAGTGCCGCTCTTCCCCTGCCGCAGCCGGAGGCAATTGGTGGAACGTTTCGTCATTGCCCCAGCTGGCCGTCGACAGCCAGTTGCCGTTGCTGTCTCGGAGCACGAGGTGACCACCCTCACTGGACAGTCCGCTGCCGATGACGCCGTCGGGCTCCTGGATGTCGTACTCGTCGCCGGGTTCGATTCGGACTGAGCGCAACCTGATCAGCGAGTTGTTGACGGTGAGCGTCCAGTTGACCGTGATCAATGGTTGGCGTGAGATGTTTCGAATCGTGATCGTCTCCGGCTCGTCATCCTTCGGATCGATCAGCGCTCTGGTGATGCGGATCGAGGTCTCGGGCCGTGGATGACGATGGCGTTCGGGCTCCGCGCTGATGGCTTCGCCGAGCGTCCACGGCGTCAGGCGATCTGAGACGGACTGGTTGCCCAAGGCATTTCTGATGATCGATTGGCGCGGATTGGGCGGCTCGGTCGCTCGCGGCCGGCGGACGTCTCCCCAACTGACAGCGTCGTAGCGAACGCCGTACGGATTGATTAGCGCGACGCGATCGCCGGCGTTGCGCAGGCCGGTGCCGATATTGCGCGATTCGAGGATGATGAGGGATCGTCCGGCGGGAACCGATATGTCGGCCGCGCGGCCGACGACCAGGACCGATTCTCCGCCCTGTAGCTCGAACGCAGGTAGCGGGGCGATGGCCTGCGCGTCCTCGATGGTCCAGCCGTCCAGGTTGACCGGATGGCGCTCGAGGTTGTGGATTTCGATCCATTCATAGGACTCGAGGGAAGTGCCGTGTGCGGCGACGTTGGGATACACCTCGGTGATCATCAGGCTGGGATTGTGAGACGCCTGGACGGAACCGGGCAGGTTGGGAAGTGAGAACAGGAGAATCGCGAGCGTGAGCGGGACCAGAGATTCAGGAAACGACCGTAACGCGACGGCGAACAGTGGTTTGTTCCTCAACCAGGATGGTCTGCTTGTGCTGCGGCGCCGGGGCGATGATCTGTCGAACCTGGTCGATCATCGCTGGTGCAGCATAGCGAGCCGTGAATTCGAGCACGGTGGCGGCGGCGATGAGCTGCGCAGCGCCGCGGAGAGCGGGCAGGAACGGAGCCAGATCTTCGCGGATCGCAGGCAGTAGATCGTTCGAGCGAGGCTCGACGATGGTCGGCGTCAGGACCGGCAGATCCGGTTCGGTCATACAGTCATCATAGAGTTAACGGACTACGCAGGTAAACAATTACTCACAGCGTCCACATTTGACATAACGACCGAATCACGATCCCTCTCGGTCCACCTCAGACTCGACCGCCGCGGTGATGTCCAAGCCTATGTCGTTTGCTGTTGTGGCAACCGAGTCCTGAGCGGCGATGGCCTGCAGCGACTGGAGGATGAAGGCGGGCTCGCGGCTGGCGCCGGCTTCGCGGATGGCGTGGAAGAGCGGGGTCTCGGATTCGGTGTCGTCGCCGTACCTGGCCCAGAGTGGATCGAATTGGGGCCCGCGGATGGGGTACTCCGCCCAGGTGACGGTCGGACCGCGGTCGAGCTCCGTGGTCACGCGTTGGAGGACCATGCCGGAGCGGTCGGCCTGTGTGGCGATGAGTTCGTGGATGACCTGCTGCCAGGTGCCGATCGGACCGTCCGGGAGGGCCGGATGGAGGTTGAGGCAGGGCAGGTGGTCGCAGATGACGTCTGTGATGACCAGCATGTATCCGGCCAGCATGGCGATATCGGGGGCGTGAGCAAGCATCTGTTCATACAGATGGCGGTCATAGTTGCGGCGCCATGACGCGAGTTCCTGTCCCGGGACCGAGATCTGGCCGCCCACGCGCCGACGCCACTCGAGGGAACTGCTTGAGATTAAGGGGATGCCGGCCTGCTCGACGTCGTCGATAAACAGGTCGGTATTGGACGACTGGCCGCGGACCCGGTTGCAGACCACGCAGACGATTTCAGCGTCCAGACGATCCTCGCGGATTGCTTCGATCGCGGCGTTCAGCAGCTTGCGCGAACTGGTGCCTTTGGCGGTTGCAAACCAGGCGATTCGGAGGGTCATCGGGCCGAGTCCGAAGATTGTGCGTGGTGGAGGAGGGAGATTTGGGTCGGAAAGGGACAATTTCCTGCTATGGATTGAAGATTCTGCGTCGAAATGAGCGGAATTGTCCAGATTTGTCCAGATTCGGCCAGATCAGTCCAGAAATCGTGAGTGTTTGGCTGGGCCATTCCAAGCGGTTCCAGCGCTGTCCGGATTGCCGGGAATGTCATGTCAATCTCCGTGAGGTAGTCATTGATCTTCAGGTACTGGCCATTGTATGTGTACGGATGTTCTGTGGATGGTCGGAGTAGCTCAGGGAACTTCCGACGCCATGGCATGCGGGCCCTCACCCTAACCCTCTCCCTCAGGGAGAGGGGACCGGAACGGAGGTTGTGTGCCGGTGTCCTCAGGGAGAGGGGACCAGAAGAGGGTCCCGGGATTCAGGGTTCGTCTCGGAGGGTGTCGATGCGGAGTTCGGCGTTGGTGAGGAGTTGCTGGGCTTGCTGGCTGAGCTTGACGCCTCGCTCGTAGGCGTCGACGGCCTGATCGAGAGGGAGGCCGCCATCCTCCAGTTCGGTGAGGACTGCTTCGAGATCCTCGACGATCTCCTCGTAGGGACGTTTGGTTTCGTCATGCATGGGGTTGCTC
>VXTH01000079.1:0-11713 GCA_009837565.1 Chloroflexota bacterium
ACGTAGCTGATCGCGAGGCCCGCGAAGCCGTCGGAGAGGACAAAGAAGATCGTGCCGCCGGTGAAGAGGAAGCCACCCAGGGCCAGCGAGGTGCGGCGTCCGAAGCGGTCGGCGATTGCGCCGGTGGGCACCTCGAAGAGCATCATGCAAGACCAGAAGACAGCTTCCATCAGGCCGACCTGGGTCAGCGAGAGGCCGCGCTCGTCCTGCAAGAAGATGATCCAGACGGGCACCCAGATCAGGAATCCAGTGGCGAACTGGAACAGGTAGTAGATCGGTATGTTGCGCGCGTAGCGTTCAGGGCGAGACATGAGACCCAGCGTCTGAAGGGGCGTCTGACAGGGATCGGACGGGCGGCGAGACCGACAACGCAGTCAATCCTACGAAAACGGGGAGCAGGCGCGCTTGCTGCTCAGTCGAGGTTCTGCACATTGGGGTACAGAGCGGAGCCCTCGCCATTGCGACCGTTCTGGGCCGACGGGGGAGGTCGTTGGGGCGCCTGAGGTTTGGCCACGGAGATCGACCAGCGGCGGATGCGTTCGGTCTGGTCGCGCCGATGGGCGAGATGCCAGAGCAGCCAGAGGCCAGTTCCCAGGATCACCGCCGCCAGTAAGCAGATGCCGAATGCGACCGGGAACGAGATGAGATCGGCGGCCGGCAAGATGACCACTACGGCGACACTCATGGCAATGCCATGGGCCAGCGAGAAAATGGAGAGCACGGTGGCGCGCTGGTCGGAGCTGATCCGCCGGTTGATGTACCCGTTGGTGATTGGCCTGATCGCCGCCTGGGCGATGCTGACCATGAAGATGGCGCCCAGGAGCCCGAGGTGGTTCCAGATCGCGAGGGGGATCAGGAAGACCGCACCGTAGACGAGGATGGCCGGGAACGAGCGGCGTTCGCCGAGTCTGCCGATCAGACGGGCGGCGACGAGCATGCCCAGCACCGTTCCGATCTGTCCGGGAATCAGCAGGGCGGACCAGACAAATCCGTCGACAGCGCCCGCCAACGGGTTGAGGCCGTGCTGGGCGACGTAAGGTTGGGCCATGAAGTGCGGCAGACCGAACAGGGTCATGGTGATTGCGGCAAACGGGATCAGGTAGCGAATGGGGCGATTGCGCCAGACGATTCCGAACCCCTTGGTCATTTCCTGGAAAATCGGTACGCCGCTCGCCTCATGCTGGGCGATGTCGGAGGCGGTATGGCGGACACTGGCCGGCGCAGCGTTGAGGGGATCGACCGGGAAATCGGACTCGCGGCGGGGCGGCTCGCGCAGGAGCATGGCGGCGACAGCGGATCCGAGGAAGACGGCGGACGAGATCAGGATCGTCACGGTGTAGCCCAGGAGGTAGGCGGCCGGTCCGCCGACGGCGGTGGCGAGCACCATGGCGGCGAAGAAGAGGCCGTGCGATCGGCCCGCGTGATGCTCGTAATCGCGCGTCCGACCGAGGACGCGGAGGGTGTCGAAGAGCAACGCGTCGCCGGCGCCCGAATAGAGCGTCATGCCGATGCCCATGACCAGGTAAGAGCCGAGCAAGAGGGGGAATCCGTCGGCGATGGCGAAGATCACCGTGGAGAGGGCAAACATGATCGCGCCGAGCGCGAGGGAGATTCGGCGGCCGAAGCGGTCGGCGATGGCTCCGGTCGGCACCTCGGCGATGATGACGGTGAGCCAGAAGAACGATTCGATCACGCCGACCTCGGTCAGCGAGAGGCCGCGCCCGTCGATGAGGTAGATGATCCAGACCGGCAGGAAGATCATGAAGCCGGTCGACGCCATGAACAGGTAGTAGACGCGGATGTTGCGCCGGTAGCGTTCGGGGGCGAAGGTGGCCGACGTGGGAGCAGCAGCGGACATACCTGACCAAGGTATGGGGACGAGGTGGCCGTTGTCTGCGTTATGGGCGACGCAGGCCCAGCGGTTGACGCCGAATCCGGTTCCAGGAGCGCGGAAATCTGACGTTGGTCTGGTGGGTCCTGGTGGCGACGATGATGTCGGCCGGCAGGTCGATCGGCGTCGGCTCTGCGCCCAGTTCTTGGAGCGTCAGGGCTACCGCCTCGTTTTGGCTGTCCGACAGCTCCCCCGTCCACACGGCGGCAAGTCCTCCGATCTGGAGAAATGGCACGGTCAGCTCGAGCGCCACGGTGGGCGTCGCGGCCGCCCGGCTCACGGCCATGGCGAAACGACTACGCAAATCCGCGTGCGCCGCCTGCTCCGCTCTCTGGTGGTGGATCCTGATCCGATGCGTATTGATCTGTGTGACGACCTGCCTAAGGAACTGCGACGACCCTTTGCGTGAATCGAGCAGTGTGGTCTCGCGGTCGGGCTCGCAGAGGGCCAGGGGCAGTCCGGGTGCGCCGTTGCCGCTCCCGATGTCGATCAACGGCCCGTGGGGGATCGCCAGATCGGCGGCGATCAGGCGATGTCGACCGGTCAGGGGTTCGATCAGATGCTTGTTGATCGCGGTCTCCGGGTCCCGGATCGCGGTCAGATTGCGTGGCGCGGCCAGCATCATGGTTAGCCAGAGAGCGGACTGGCGGGGCAGATTCGGGTTCAGGTCCTCCACATAACTCAAGCCGGCGAGACGGAGCGCTGCGCGAATCTGCTGCTCGTCTATCAGGTATGGCATCGACAAGGGAGTAGGATAGGGGTGTCGGAGCCGGGTGACGCTCTGGTTGTGCCGCGTGCCAATCGAATTCGTTGCTGTGCGTGCGACCAGGAACCTCTCAAACGCTGCTCGATGGTTGGAGACGACCGATGGCATTCTTTGACGACGAACAGACGACGGACACGCTTGAGGAAGCGATGGACGACGTGGTTGAGGGTGACTCGGACTCTTTCGACGAGGGCGCGAGGGCTGAGGAAGCGGGTCATAGCGTCGCTGCACTGCAGCCGGTGACGCTGGACACGGCGGTGATGGAGTATTTCTCCTGGGAGGAAGAGCGCGAAGCCAAGCGTTCGCGGCGCAAGACGGCCAGCAATGTCCGGGCACGGCGAGGCACCTTCGTCCTGGATGAACCGGCTCGCGAAGCGGTCACACGGTTTCTCTGGCACTTCGGGCCGAGCACACCGATTTCCGACCTCTCGCCGAAGTCCATGGAGGGATTCCAGGAGACGGTTGGCACGAACACGATGGACCTCGCCTCGCGGCTGCAGCCGGTCAAGGAATTCCTGCGCTATTGCTGGAAGCAGGAGTACACCGTCACGATTGACGCCGAAGGCAACTCCAGCGCGCAGAACCTGGGCAACTATCTGCGGATCAAGCGACCGACCTCGGTGGTTCGGGATGATTCGCGCTTCCAGCATGAGCAGGCGCAGACGTTCGAGATGACGGCCGACGGGCTGGAGTCGTTGAACGAGGAGCTGGGACAGCTGAATGCGGAAATGCCGGAAGCCGTGCAAGCGGTCGCCGCGGCGCGGGAAGACAAGGACATCCGCGAGAACGCTCCGCTGGAAGCGGCGCGCGAGTACCAGGAACGGCTCAAGTCGCGGATTGACGAGCTTGAGTACCAGATTGCTCACGCGGTGGTTCGCGAGGAGCGGGCCACGGGGCGAGCCAAGCTGGGCAGCCGCGTCTCGGTCGTCGAAGTCGACGATAACGGGGCCAATCTCGGCGAGGCCAGAGAGTACACTCTGGTAGGAACCACCGAAGCGAATGCGGCGGCGCGGCGAATCTCCGTGGAGAGTCCGCTGGGCCGTGGACTGCTTGACCAACCTGCCGATCGGCAGATTGAAATCCAGGCCCCGAGCGGTCGCAAACGGTTCCGTCTGCTCGCGGTCACGGGCTAGCCGGACGGGATCACCGGCAACCTGAGCGAGACAATCAACGAGCGAGATGTTCCGCGTCCCGTGCGCACCGGGTCGCGGTCAACATCCACGTCTGCAGCGTGCGCGCGGGGAAAGTGATGCCGATGTCCGACATCCCGACCATTGAGTTCACGATCACCAACGACCAGCTCGACACCGGCCTGAGGGGCTACCCGGTCGGCACCTGCGAAACCAGTTATGTCGATCCGCAGGAAGGGGTCTCATACGTCGGTTATCCGATCGCCGATCTGGCGTTCCTGCCGGCCGAGGACATCATCCACCTGCTGTTCAACAAGTCGCTACCGACCGACGCCGAGCGGCAGGCGGTGGCCGACGACATCGCCGAACGCTCCGAGGTGTCCGAGGATGCGCTGGCGGCAATTTCGGCGATGCCGATGTCGGGCCATCCGATGGACCTGTTTTGCGCGGGCATCCAGATTCTCGGCATGACCGGCAAAACCGACGACTACTACGAGGACGCGCTCAACCTCGTCGCGCGCATTCCCACCGCGCTGGCGGCAATCTTCCGCAAGCGGGAAGGCTGGGGCGAGTTGATTCCCTCGGAACCGGCGCGGGGCTACGTCAACAACTTCGTCCACATGCTGGGCATGCCCGGCGGCGACGAGGATGCCCTGACGAGACTTCTCTCCGTCTACTACAACCTGCACGCCGATCACGGCGGCGGCAACCTGTCGACCTTCACGGGCCGCGCGGTCGCCTCGGGGCTGGCCGACATGTACCGCTCGATGGCCTCGGGCATGAACGCGCTGGCCGGACCGCGACACGGGATGGCCAACCAGGACGCCTTCAAGATGGTGCGCGAGGTGGACAGCGAGGACCCGGAGCAGGTGTACCAGATCCTGAAGCAGCGGCTGGCCGACGGCGGGCTGATTTTCGGCTTCGGTCACGCGGTGCTGCGCCAGGAGGATCCGCGGGCCAAGGTGCAGCTCGGCGTCGGCGAAGAACTCTGCCCGGACGACCACTGGTTCAAGGTCGTCAAGGCGGTTCGCGAGGGCGGTATCCGGGCGCTCAAGGAGAACCCGAAGGTGTCGAATCCGTACCCGAACGTGGACCTGATCTCGGGGAGCCTGGTCAATGCCCTAGGCTTCTCCGATCCCGACTACTACACGACCCTGTTCGGCTGGTCGCGGATCTCCGGCATCGGAGCGCAGATCGTCGACGAGCGCACGCGCGCTCGCGGCGGCCGCGGCGTGGCGATCTATCGTCCTCGCTACATCCCGATCAACCAACCCGCTCGCTCGCTCTCGGACTAGATGCTGCGACGCGAATCCTGTGGACGTTGCCCCGGCGGGGGATAGCCTCTGTCGCAGGGCTGGGTTAGGATCGGAGATCGACCGTACGTCCCGCACAGGGAGCGGCTGAGCGAGAGGCGAACAGACGGCAATGCCCACGCTGGAATCGGCGAGGCAGAAGCGCGCCAGTGTCCTTCAGCAGATTGCTGAAGCGTCGTACGGCTATCCGAACGACGAGTTCCCCGATCGTGAAATCACAACCAACTTTCCCAGCGAACAGATGGGCGTGCGAGTCAGGTCGGGCGGCTGGCTGTACCCCGATATCGTCGTGACCGACGAACCGGGCCACTTCATCGCCATGGCTGCCGATCTGGCCCTGACTCATGAGGTCACCAACGACACTGCCATCGAACGCTGGAAGCCGCTCGCCCAGACCGCTCCACTGATCCTCTACGTGCCCATGGGCCAGAGCGGCCGCGCGATCCGCCTGTGCCGAATGAACGGGATCAAGCTGCACAAACTGATGACGTACCGGCAGCGGCCTGCGGGCTTCGGCATCGATCTGCAACAGGCCTACAGCGGCCCAGATCTGCTCAAGCCGATCGCGGGACTGCTGCCGCCGGCGCTGCGACCGATGGCGTACCGCAACGAACGCAAGGTGGTCGCCGACGCGTATCTGCAGCCGCTGCCCGCCGCCCGCAGCGGTGACATTCCGGCGATCGCCGCGCCGGCCGAGCAACCGGCAGCGACGCTCGCTTTGCCCTCCGGACTTGACGACGAACACGGCCATAGCGAGCACGACTCGCCCGAGTCGCACCTGCCGCCGCCCAGCCTCGCACCGATCCTGTTCGCCCTCGGCCTGATCGTGATGGCCGCCGGGGCGATCTTCGTCGGTGAGATGCTCAGCGTGGGGATCACGCTGATCGTGCTGGGGGCCGCTCGCTGGTTCCTGGAGGACATGGGTTACTTCGAAGCGGGCGGACCGGCCGAGTTCCGTCAGCGCCCGCTGCAGGTCATGCCAGACGTCGCGCCGCCGCCTCCCGGTGTTCACATGCCGCCGCCCAGTCTCTCTCCACTGATCTTCGCCGCCGGTCTGATCATCACCGCGGCCGGGGCCGTCTTCACCGACCAGGTGTTGGGCGCCGGTATCACGCTGATCGTGTTCGGCGGAGTGGGCTGGTTCCTGGAGGACATCCAGGCCTTCGAGGAACCGTCGCATGACGACCACCACGACGAACACGAGCCTGATGCGCCGCTGATGCACAGCGACGGCGGCGCTGAGCAGAGCGCCAGCTAACCGGCTGCCTCGGCAGTCATGAATCTGCATGAATACGGGACTGAAATTGGGAGCGAACGGAGCGGGCGGATGAGGGCATACGTACGGCTATGGCGAACCCGGATCGGGCGACTGTCGCTGATCATGGGCGTTGCCGCCCTGGCGCTGCTCGCCTTCTCCGGACTGGCGAACGCGCAGGTCGCGCTTCCCGAAGCGGTCACCGAACAAGGAGACTCAATTCGGGCGTTGTACTTCGTCGTGCTCGCCATCGGGGTGATCGTCTTCGTGATCGTCGAGGCGATGATCATCTGGGTCGTGTTCCGCTACAAGCGAAAGTCCGACGACGAACTGCCGACCCAGGTCGCCCATAACACCACGGCCGAGATCCTCTGGACCGGCATCCCGCTGGTCATCGTGGTCGTGCTGTTTGTCGTGTCCTTCTTCGTCCTGCAGGACATCCAGGCAGCGGCCGATGAGGATGAGGATGTCACGATTGTTGACGTCCAGGGCCGTCAGTGGGCGTGGGCCTTCAATTACGGCGTGCCGCTCGGCACCGAACTGGCCGAGGGCATCTCGCCCGATCCGGCCGAGACCGAGATCCACCTCAAGGATCCGTCACTGGTCGTGCCATTCATGACAATCAAAATCGGCATTGAGCACATGCGCGTCGTGGCGCGCACCGGGGACGTGGTGACGGTGGACCGCGCAGTCAATGGCACGGTGCCGATCCGTCACGCGGCCGGCAGCCCCATCGAACGGGTCTTCAACGGCACCGACACGGTTGCTGAAGGTCGGCTGCAGGCCGCGGACAACACGCCGATCGTGACCGTGCCGGTGGGTCAGATGATCCGCTTCAACATCGCTTCGGCCGATGTGCTGCACGCGTTCTACACCCCGCAGTTCCTGACCAAACTCGACGCCGTCCCGGGCCGGGTACAGACCCTCTGGGTGCGAATCACCGACGCGGGCGACTTCATGAGTCAGTGCGCTGAGTTCTGCGGACGCGACCACGCCCGCATGATTTACACCGTCCGCGCCCTGCCCGAGGGTGAGTACAACTCGTGGTTCGAGGAGAAAGCCGGCGAGGCGCCGGCGCCGATCGAGGGAGACTTTGGCGGCGAAGAAGAGGTTGAGCAGGAAGAAGGCGCGGTCGGCAACGCCGCCAACGGGCAGAGCCTGTTCTTCGAGATGGGCTGTAACGTCTGTCACGGCGATCGTGGCGAAGGTCTGGTCGGCCCGACGATCGCGATGACCGTCGTTCCGCTCGACCGCGTGATCACGCAGTATCGCGAGCCGCTCGAGGCGATGACGGCGTTCCCGCCGGATCAGGTCTCGGACGAGGAGATCGCCGACATTTACGCCTGGCTGCAGACGGTCCCGCGACCGCCCGACGCCGACGTCATACCAAGCAAACTGGCAGCACTGATTGAGGCCGGCGGCTAGCCCCGCCACGGCGCGACGCGTTCAGGGGAACTCGCAGAGGGAGGCGAAACGATGGCGACACTGGCGGGGGCACAGACGAGCAGCTATGCCGGGGCGAATGCCTGGCGTGTGATCCTCGAGTGGTTGACCACGGTCGACCACAAGAAGATCGGCATCATGTACCTGTGGACGGCCGGGGCGTTCGGCCTGGTGGGCATGGCGTTCTCCCTCGTCATGCGCACCGAGCTGGCCCAGACCGGCACCATCATTTCGGCGGAAACCTACAACTCGATCTTCACGATGCACGGCAGCGTGATGATCTTCCTCTTCCTGCTGCCAATCGGCGCCGCGTTCATGAACTATTCGATGCCGCTGCAAATCGGCGCGCTCGACATGGCCTTTCCAAGGATCAACGCGCTGTCCTTCTGGATCTTCCTCTTTGGCGGCGTGCTGATCACGCTGAGCTTCGCCGCCGAGGGCGGCACGGCCTCGGCTGGATGGACCGCGTACCCGCCGGTCACGCTGGACACCGGCAACAACGCAGAGCCTCCCGGGGCCGGGATGGATATGTGGTTGGTTGGTGTCATCCTGTTGGGCCAGGCGTCCATCTTTGGTTCCGTGAACTTCCTGGTCACGATTTTCAAAATGCGCGCGCCGGGGATGACCATGTGGCGCTTGCCACTGTTCACCTGGACCACGCTGGTCACGGGTCTGCTGATCCTGCTCTCAACCCCGGTCCTGGCCGCCGCGCTCGTGCTGGGCTTCATCGACCGCAACGGCGCAGGGGGCGCATTCTTCGACCCGGCCGCCGGCGGACAGCCGTTGCTCTGGCAGAACCTGTTCTGGTTCTATTCGCATCCGGCCGTCTACATCATGATCTTGCCCGCGATGGGCATCGTCTCCGACGTCTTCGGCGTCTTCACGAGGCGTCCGGTCTTCGGTTACCGATCGATGGTCCTGGCCTTGATCGCCATTGGGCTGCTCGGATTCATCGTCTGGGCGCATCACATGTTCACGACGGGCGGCGTGTTCCTGCCCTTCTTCATGGGCGCGACCTTCCTGATCGCGGTACCGACCGGGGTCAAGATGTTCAATTGGATCGCGACCATGTGGCGCGGTTCCAACATCTTCCCCACCGCGATGCTGTTTAGCGTCGGCTTCCTGATGCTCTTCCTGATCGGCGGGATCACTGGCGTGTTCCACGCAGCGGTGCCGGTTGACTTCGCCCTGCACGACACATACTTCGTCGTCGGCCACTTCCACTACACGATGTCGATCGCGGCGACCTTCGGCTTCCTCGCCGGTTGCTACTACTGGTTCCCCAAGATGTTCGGCAAGTTCATGAACGAGGGTCTGGGCAAGCTGCACTTCTGGCTGGTGTTCATCGGCGTCAACCTGATCTTCTTCACCCAGCTGCTGCTCGGCCTCGACGGCATGCCCCGCCGGATCAACGACTACGTCGACAACCCCGGCTGGGAGCTGATGAACATGCTGACCACGATCGGCGCGTTCGTGTCGGCCGCCGGCATGATGGTCTTCCTCTACAACGTCTTCTACTCACTCAAGTGGGGCGAACGCGCCGGCTCCGACCCGTGGGAAGGCACGACGCTCGAGTGGGCGACGACCTCGCCGCCGCCGGCGCACAACTTCGACTCGTTGCCCGAGATTCGCTCTGAGCGGCCGCTGTTCGACCTGCGCTTCGGCGAGAAACTGCAGGACGACCCGCACTACCACGTCAACAACGGTCACAACGGCAACGGCCGCGGGGGCGGCGCCAAGGCGCCCACTGCGTCTACGCGGGAGGAGGCGTAGTCATGGCAGCCAGCGCCATCCCGCACAAGCGCGTTCACCCCGTCCGCAGTTTCCTCGTCGGCGACGAGCCGATGACGACCGGCCTGTGGGGCATCATCTTCTTCATCTTCTCCGAGATCATGTTCTTCGCCGGACTGATCGCGGCGATGCTTGCCCTGCACAGCGACACCCTGCTTTGGGAACCGACCAATGGCGCCCACCGAGTCGAGGGTGCTCACCTCCTGCCGATCCTGTTCACTGTGCTGCTGGTCTCGACCAGTATCCCGATGCAGTTCGCGGCGTTCGCGATTCGCAAGGGCAACCGCAAGGCGATGCTGATCAACATGGGGATCGTGCTGGTGGTTGGCACGGCGTTCATCATCAACCAGTATTTCGAGTGGAGCCACGCTGGATTCGGCATCTCCGACGGTCCCTACGCAGCGACCTTCTACACGCTGACCGGCTTCCACGGCGCGCACGTGATCGGCGGGCTGGTCTTCATCTTCGCGCAGTGGCTGCGCGGCCTGCTTGGGCACTTCGACGCCAAACGCAATACGGCGATTGAGGCGGCGACGCTCTACTGGCACTTCGTGGGTTTCGTGTGGTTGCTGGTGATCTTCCCGCTCGTCTTCTTCCTCAGCTGACGCGGAACGGCCCGTGACCAGGAGACCGCGAGCGCTGATAGCGCTGGTCGCGGCAATCGCTGCCCTCGCAGCAGCTCTGCTTCCCACGGGTCTGCTGGCTCACGACGGGCGCTACGCCGAGTCGGGCGAGCTCCTGAATGCGCTCCAGGTCTGGAGCATCGACGCGCCCGGTCTGGCGATCGTGATTGTCGTCGGCGGACTCTACGCCTGGAGTTACTACCGGCTGCGCCGAGACTCGCCCAGCTTCCACTTTCCCCGCTGGCATGCCTGGTCGTTCGCCGCAGGCTGGCTGGTCATGCTGCTGGGATTGATGTCGCCGGTTGACACCTATTCGGACGACCTCTTCTGGATGCACATGATCCAGCACGTGATGATCACGATGATCGTCGCGCCGCTGATGCTGCTCGGCGCGCCGGCGACGCTCGCCCTGCGTGCCGCTTCGCCTCGAGTACGGACGAGCTATCTCGTTCCGTTCCTCAATTCTCGCCTGGTTCGCGCGTTGACCTGGCCGCCTTCGGCGATCGTGATTTACATCGCCAGCGTCTGGAGTTGGCACTGGCCCGATGCGTACGACGCGGCGATCGCCTCAGAGGCGGTCCACTTCGTCGAACACGGCGTCTTCCTGCTCGGGGCGGTGTTGCTCTGGTGGCTGGTGATCGGCGTTGACGCGACCAAGCTCCGCCCGCATCACGTCTGGCGTTGTGCGCTGCTGGTGGTGGCAATCCTGCAGAACATCGGGCTCGGACTCATCCTGATCAACGTCGGCGAGCCCGTCTACGACACCTACGCGACCGCTGCTGCGGTCAGAGAATGGGGACCTGACGCGCTGCTCGATCAACGAATCGGGGCAGGGATCATGTGGGTGCCCGGATCTATGATGTTCGCGCTGGCGATCATCGTCACGGTTTACTACTGGGCGGAACGCGAGGGATTCAAGGATCGCCGCAACGACACGGTCCGCGACATGCAGATCCGCGTCCATGGCGAAGTTCCTACGCTGGGTCCGCGACCGGGTGACCAGTAGCGGTTCGCTGACCGCTTCGTCCCATCCGTTGCCTGGATGACAGGCGGGACGGTCAATAGAACCCATGTACGTATACGATCACAGCATACGATCCCCTCAGCCACAACGGGAGCCCCAATGTCCGTCCGCCCGACCCCGGAAACCGACTCGACTCTCGTCAACCCTCCCCGCATGGATCCTCCGGCAACCGAACGCAGCCGAACAAGTCCGAACAAGTCCGACCCCGAACATGCCTGAAGAAACCTGAAAAAAGCTGAAAAAACCTGAAAGGAATTTCATGCCGCTCCGCCACGATCCTCAGCAATACATGGGAGATCAGCCAGGCGGGATCGCTCGTTTGCGGCCGAAAAAAATTTCGCCCAGATCCTGATATCGCCCAGTCGCTGCCCATGACGCAGCCAACTGGCGATCGCCAATCAGGCAACCGTGAGGCGTGGCGGTTATCGCCAGTACGCCCAGAAGTGAGACACTAGGGGGTGCAGCTCCGACTCGTGC
>VXTH01000308.1:0-11694 GCA_009837565.1 Chloroflexota bacterium
GACTCGGGCGTGCCGGTGCCGGGCGCCATGCCGGGATCGACCACATCGACATCGACGGACAGGAATACCCCGTCGCAATCATCTGCGGCGATGTCGAGCGCTTCGTCGAGGCAGTCGTCGAGTCCGCGCTGGACGACTTCGGTCATTTCGAACCAGCGCATGCGCTGGTCGGCCATCCACTCGAGGATTGGCGGGTCGGGCCAGTAGCCGCGCAGGCCGATCTGGAGGAATCGGTCGCCGCGAATGGCGCCGCTGAGGATGAGCCGTCGCATCGGCGTCCCATGACCCCAGAGTCCGCCGTCGGAGTCGCCGGTGTCGGCATGAGCGTCGAAGTGAATCAGCGCCACGCGTCCGAATCCGTGGTGCTTGGCCACTCCCTGCGCGGTCGCGTAAGTGATGGTGTGGTCTCCGCCGAGAACGACGGGGATGGCGCCAGCGGCTGCGACCTGTCGGCAGGCTTCCATCAGGCGTTGCAGGCTGGGCTCGCTATCGAGCTGCTGCATGTTGACATCGCCGGCGTCGACCACACGGAGTTCTCCCAACGGATCGACGCCGAGCCCCAGATGCGGGCGGTAGCCGGAGTGGGGAATGTAGTCGGCCGATCTGATTGCCTGGGGACCGAATCGTGCGCCCGGTCGGTAGCTGGTACCGGCGTCGAAGGGGGCGCCGAGGATGACGGCGCCGGCATCATCCAATGTCTCCGGTTGGCGCAGGTCGGCTCGCGGTACGCCTAGAAACGTGAAGGAGGGACCATACCGATTGGCTGGACGCGCCTTCAGGTGGGCCTCTTCGTAGGAGCGTGGCAGATTCGATTCCGCGGTCATCTTCACTTCTCGCGCTCGTGGGAGCTCCCGCAGTGGTACCTAGAATGGTATCCAGCACGTCTCAGGGGGCGATCAATCGCCGACTCAACAGGGTGAAGGGCAAGAACGACGTGGTCACAGAGACGGCAACCGAGGCGCACCTGAGCGAACTCCAGCTGGCGTTGACGGCGCTGCCCCGACAACGAACGCAGGTCTTGCCTGCACTTCACATCGTTGACGAGGTGTACGGCTATCTCGATCACCAGGCTCTGGAACAGGTCGCGCAATGGGTGCATATGCCACGCGCTGAGCTGTTTGCCGTCGCCACGAGCTACACCGAGTTTCGCTGGAGTCCGCTGACAGAGGATTCGACGCGCGTCTGTCGAGGATTGCCGTGTCGGATTGCGGCGGGCGACTCGGCGAGCGTTGGTGACGATCACGAGAGCATGTTCCTCTGCGCTGCCGCGAGCGACAGTCCAATCTCCGTGTCGGGACCGGATCGCCTTGAGTCGTCGGTTACCGAATCAGTCTTCGATGCGGCCAGGGCAATGGTCCCTGGCGGATTGACTCGAGTGACTGACAAGAGAACCACCGATCCGCCGGATTGGCGCGGTTGGCGGGCCGCGACGCGACTGAGCCAATCCGAGGCGCTGGCGATGGTAGAACGCGCGGGACTGCTTGGTCGAGGTGGCGCCTACTTCCCGGTTCATCTCAAGTGGGGCGGCGCGGTTGATGCATCTTCGAGAAACGGACAGCCATACCTCGTCGCGAACGGCGAAGAGGGTGAGCCGGGAACCTTCAAGGATCGCTGGTTGATGGAGTCGGATCCACAGCGGATTCTTGAGGGGATCGGGATCGCCTGTCACGCGCTCGGCGCCTCGCACGCGTTCTGGTACATCAACGGCATGGCCGACCGCTCCGCCTCAGCTGCTGCTGATGCGATCGCTTCCGCCCAGACGGCTGGATTGTTGGATGGTCTGACGGTCGAGATTCGACGAGGCGCGGGCGGCTACGTTTGCGGCGAGGAGTCGGTGATCCTGGAATCAATCGAGGGTCGCCGCGCCGTGCCGCGACTCAAACCGCCCTATCCCACCGAGCGTGGACTCTGGGGACGGCCGACGGCGATCAACAGCGTCGAGACCCTGTCCAATCTTCCCGACATCTTCGAGTTCGGCCCGGACTGGTTCCGCGAAGTGGGCGCGGAGGGCATGCCCGGCACCAAACTGATTCAGCTCAGCGGGGCCTTCCGCAATCGTGGGGTGATCGAGTTGCCGTTGGGCACGCCGGTCTCGGAGATCGTCGCATTGGGCGAGCTGGCGGAACCGCTGGCGGGTGTGACCATGGGCGGCCCGTCGGGCGGATTCCTCGCGCCTGAGCACTTCGACACGCCGATTGCGCCCGGACAAATGGATGGACATGGCGCGCTGCTTGGCGCAGGCGGGATCATCGCCATCCCGCAATCCTTCGGGATTGAGCGCGCACTCGCCGTCTGGGCGGAGTACAACGCCAATGAGTCTTGCGGGAAATGCACACCCTGTCGCGAAGGTTCGGGTCGAATGGCCGCCGCCCTCGCGGAAGGCAATTGGGCCGACGTTGAGGCGCTGATCCCCTTGATCGCTGCGGGATCGCTGTGCGGCCTCGGTCAGATGGCGCCCAATCCCATCACCTCGGCGAAGCACCAGTTCGGAGGGAGTGTCCTATGACGATGGAGACTTCCGCTGCAATGATCAACCTCAGCATTGATGGACAGACCCGTCAGGCCACCGCCGGAACCACCATCCTCGATGCGGTGCTGGCAGCCGGCATCGATCTGCCGCATCTGTGCAAGGACCTCGATGGACCGGCGCTGGGCGCGTGCCGCACCTGTCTGGTCGAGATCGACGGACAACGCGGGCTTCCTGCCGCCTGCCACACGCCGGTGTCCGAGGGCCAGGCGATCCTGACCAACTCCGACACTGCTCGCGCGGCGCGCAAGGGCATCCTTGAGCTGACGCTGGCAATGACCGACAACACGGCCCGTTCAAACGGCGGCGCGACGACCGAGTTGCGTCACCACGCGACGACGCACGAGGCCGCAATCGATCGGTGGGTGGCGCGGGCGAACGAACACCAGGACGAGACGAATCACTTCTACCGATTCGACGCGACCGACTGCATCCTCTGCGGACGGTGCGTATCGGCCTGCTCGGATCGGCAGCACATCGGCGCTATCGGTATTGCCGGCGCCGGGATATCAGCGCGGATCGCCTCGTTTGGCGACGAGCCGCTGGGCGAGTCGACCTGTACGTCCTGTGGCTCCTGCGTCGCTGCGTGTCCAACCGAGGCGCTGATGCCGAAGCGAGCAGCGTCCGGCGCCAAGACCGTTTCTACGGTCTGTCCTTACTGCGGAGTCGGCTGCGGCATCAAGATCACGGCGGAAGAGGGGATCCTGACTCACGTTGACGATGACCCGGACAATCTCTCATCCAAAGGTCTGCTCTGCGTCAAGGGTCGATTTGGGACGGCGTTTGTCAATCACTCCGACCGACTGACGACGCCGCTGATTCGCGGTCCTGAGGGCTTGCAACCGGCTTCGTGGGACGAGGCGCTGGACCTGGTCGCCGAGAAGTTCGCCGAACATCGAGGCGCGTTCGGCGCGTTTTCGTCGGCCAAAGCGACCAACGAAGACAACTACCTCCTGCAGAAGTTCGTTCGCGCGGTGATGGGCACGAACAACATCGACCACTGCACGCGGCTCTGTCACTCACCTTCAGTTGAGGCGATGCTGGCCCAGCTTGGATCCGGAGCAACGTCGAACAGTTACAGCGACTATGAGGCCGCCGACTGTCTGTTCGTCGTGGGCGCCGATCCTTCCTCGAACCATCCGGTCGCCGCTTCACGGATGCGGACTGCGGTGGACCGAGGGGCGTCGTTGATCGTGCTCAATCCGAAACGGATCGAACTCTGCGACCACACGGACCTCTGGTTGCAGCAGTACCCGGGCACCGACGTCGCCGTATTGAATGGGATGGCCAGCGTCATCCTGGACGAAGGGTTGGCCGACAGACCGTTCATCGCCGAGCGAACCGAGGGGTTCGATGAGTGGCTGGCCGACCTCGATGGATACACGCCGGAACGGGTTGAAGAACTGTCCGGCGTCCCGGCGGAGTTGCTGATCCGTGCAGCTCGCATGTACGCACGACCGAATCCCGTCGAATCGGACCCGGGAGGCTCCTGCCTGATCTGGGGCATGGGCGTGACCCAGCACACGAACGGCACCGCCAACGCCACGGCATTGCTCAATCTGGCGCTGCTGACCGGGCAGGTTGGGCGAATTGGCAATGGCGTTTCGCCGTTGCGCGGACAGAACAACGTGCAGGGCGCCGGCGACGCCGGTTGCGTTCCCGATGCGTTGCCCGGATATCAGCGCTACACGTCGGACGTGCTGGACAAGTTCAACAACATCTGGGAGGCGGACTTACCGGCCGCGGAAGGACTTCGGGCGACCGACATGGTCGAAAGCATGCTCTCCAATAACGGCGTGCGCTGCATGTACATCGTCGGTGAGAACCCGCTCCTGACCGAGCCCAACCTGGCCCACGCTCATGAAGCATTTGCGAAGCTCGATTTCCTGGTCGTGCAGGACATCTTCATGCACGAGACGGCAGAGCTGGCCGACGTTGTCTTGCCGGCAGCCTCATTCGCAGAGAAGGAAGGCACGTTTACGAATTCAGAGCGCCGCGTGCAGCGGGTACGGCAGGTGATCCCGCCCGTCGGACAATCGCGCGCCGACTGGGAGATCGTGCAGGACGTCGCGCAGCGCACCGCTCGCCGACTCGGGATGTCGCCATTCGGTTTCGAGCATGGTTCTGCTTCCTCTGTCTTCGACGAACTCGCTTCGCTGACTCCGATCATGGCTGGTCTCTCGCATCGGCGGCTCGATCAGGAGGGTGGCATCCAGTGGCCATGTCCCAGCGCAGACCATCCCGGGACGCCGCGTCTGTACGACGAGTCGTTCCCTCGCGGCCTGGGCAAGTTCATTCCCGTGAAGCAGCTCCCGCCATCGGAAGAATCCCCCGACGATCGCTACCCGCTAATCCTCAACACCGGTCGCGTTCTGTATCACTGGCACGGCGGGACAATGACGCGACGCGTCGAGGGTCTGGTCGATTCATTCCCGGAGTTGCGGGTCGCGATTCACCCGAACGACGCTGCCCGGATGGAAATCGTGAATGATGAGGCCGTCTGGGTCGCCTCCCGCCGTGGAAGGCTCGAAGGCGTCAGTTTCATTACCGAGGACGTCGCTGAAGGATCTGTGTTTGTGCCCTTTGTCCGATTGGCTGAATCGGCAGCAAACTGGCTAACGAACAACGTCTACGACGAGGTCGCGAGAATCCCCGAGTACAAGGTTTGTGCCGTCGCGGTCGAGCGGGCGGGCGAACCGTCCGAATGGCGCCACAGCGGGCCTGACGGGAACGGCCGCAAGCGTGGCCGCCGCGGCAAGCGCCGACAGTACTGGTAGGCCAGCGCCACCATTCAAGCGTCGGGTCGGGCGACCGCACTGAGCAGCGCCACGACGACGATCCGCTCCTCGTAGCTGTGAGTCTGCTCGTCGAAGTCGCCCGAACAGGTGATCAGCGTGACCACTGACTCTCGCGTCTGGCTCAGGTATCTGATCGCTTCCTTTGAGTCGGGACGAATCGTTGCCTTGTCGACAATGTCGTAGACGTAGTAGCGATTCTGCGATTCTTCAAACATGATGAGCTGGTCTCCGACGCGAGTGTCGTCGAGTTTCCAGCAGACGCCGACGTCGATGTTGCCGTCGCGATCCTGGTAATCGCGGTGGCCGCCAAGCAAGGCGTTGCCTGTTTCGCCGGGCCGGGCGGAGCGGTTGAACCAGCCGACGACGAACGGGTTGTCGGGCGAGCCCATGGCTCCGTCGGGCGTGAGTCCAACCTGCACTACCGCAGCGCGGATGCCGGCAGAGGGCAGGATGAGCTGCCACTGAGTCTGGAAGCGTGGACCGCTGGAGGGGACGACGCCGTTGTCGAGCGGCAGGATGCTGCCCTCGGATCCGTTAGAGCCGTAGATCAACTCGGAATCGTCAAGGCGATCGCGCAGGAGCTCGGAGAGCGTGCGAAGCGCGACTCCCGGCTGCTCGGTACCGGCTGAAGACGCTTCGGCCGAAGCCGCTTCCTGAGACTGTTGATGGGCGAGTCCGTTGTAGGCCACATAGCGAACGGGCGGCGTTGTTTGATCCGCCGCAGTGGCCGAACGTTCGGACGACGGAAAGTCGCCCTGCCGGTTCGACGCTCCGTTGCTGATTGCGACTACGGTGACGAGTGCAAAGACAACCAGGGCCACGAACCCGGCGACCAGGCCAAGGAGGAGTCCAGGCCGTCGTTCACGAAGGTCTGCAACAAACCACAGCAACGCGTCGCACCAACCGCACACCAGCTGCCGTGTTCTCCGCATCCGCCAGGCCTCGACATCCTACGCGTCGGGCGACGCCACGGCTGAAAGCACCCCGACCACGACGCGGCGATGCGAGTACTGGTGAGTCTCCGCGTTGAAGGAACCTTCACAGGTGATCAATGTGATGATCCGCTCGTCTGAGTTCCTCAGGTACTTGCGAGCAGCACGATCGCGAGGGTTGACCGTCACGGCCTCGGTCACGGTGTAGACGTAGTAGATGTCACTCTCGCTGTCCCGAACGATCATCTGGTCGCCAACGGCGGTGTTGACCAGCTCCCAGCACACGCCAGTACCGACATTGCCGTCCTTGTCTTCGAAATCGCGATGCCCGGCCAGCAAGAGATTTCCCACCGCTCCCGGCTCCGCGCTCGAGTCGAGCCAACCAATCACATAGGGATTGTCAGGTGAGCCCATCGCGCCGGTTGGAGTTTGCCCGACCCGCACAATCGCACTCTTGAGGCTCGCCGATGGCACGATCAATTCCCAGGTCGTCCGCTGTTCGGGACGGCTCGATACGACGACCCCATTGTCGATCGGCAGAATGCCGCCTTCGAGTCCATCAGTACCGTGACGCAGTTTGTCCTCTTCAATCCGATCGGTCAGGACGTCGTCGAGCGGCTCGACCAGAAGGCCGGCAACCATCAGGGGGCCGGCATGCTCCTCTGCCTGTTCGGCCTGCCGGGCGTCAGCGTCATCCTCTTGGATCGGCATGTCCGCCTGCTCAGCCTGGGATTCCTGCTCGGACGCAGATTCCTCGACTTCGCTGTCGCGTTCGGCCTGAGGCTCTGCCTGTTGGGACTCGGCACCCTGTTCCTGCGCATCGGCAGGGGATGTATCTACAACGACGGTCGCTTCTTGCGCAGTCGAGGCTTGAACTTCCTGGTCCTGCGGCTCGCTTTGCTGCTGTTCGGCGACCGCTTCCGGCTCGCTCGATTCTTGTCCGTTGCCCACCACGAGAAAGAGGATCAGCAGCGTGATCACAAAAGCGGTTGGCGCGATCAGCGCCGCTGCGACGACCGCCGGTCGCTCGGCCCAGAGATCACGGAGTCGATCGAGCATGGCCGTCAATCCTTGCGCCACCCACGACGCCTGTTCAGTCAATGTATGCAGCTAGCGCCGAAGCCGACAAACGGAATCAGCAAAGCGAGTTAGCCCAGCGTAAATCGACGGACATGACCTCGACAGTTGATCTGGATATCGGGGCCAATCATCGCCTCACCGCGGTGGCGCGTCTGTCGGGTCGGGCGTAGGCTGGAGTTCCGTCGCAGTGGGCGGAACACGTGGGGCTGTAGCTCAGTTGGGAGAGCGTTTGACTGGCAGTCAAAAGGCCGGGGGTTCGAGTCCCCCCAGCTCCACCAAACTTCCTGAAAGCAAGAACCTTCGAGCTGACATTTCGGCTGGAACTGTGATGCAGAACGAAATGGCGGGCCATCAATCATTGGGCGAATCGAGGTGGTGGCCCAGGTATGATTTCTGGGCTGAAGTCGGGGCTAACTATTGACGGTAATGGATGCCCGATTTCGCTGCTCGGCGTCGTTGTCTGCTTCGACGTAGTCGTCGTTGCTTCGGTCGAAGAACCTGTCCCAGAGGGCCGTCTTAGGCGACGATCTCGCGGCTAACGCCGCCGGCCTCGAGAACAGGGTCCCACTCAGCGATGGTTTCAGCCGGGAACAGTGGGTCGGCGCCGCCAAACAGGCCAAGAGTTGGGCACGTGCTATTGGCTACGCGGCTCGCGGGCTCAGGGCCGCGGAGGCCATCGGCAATTGGAGGGCCATAGAGGCCAATCTCGCCTGCAAGTCCACGCCTGGCGGCACCCTGCAGCCGGCTGCTTCTGCCAGCGCAGTGTCAGCGGAGATGCCCTCAAGTGCCGCGGCCTGCACATGAAGCCCGAAGTCGAACCTAGCGTCACGTCCAAGCCGCCGTAGAGTAGACACGGTCGCAGGTGCTGTCGCGACCATGTACTTGAAGCCGTGCCAAGGGACACACAGGGTTCAAACGCCAACAGCGTCTTGGGGGATGATGCATGGTCGCGATCGCTCTTGCGAGCCCGAGTCAGCCACTAACAGGGCCACGTCAGCCATCGGCGTGATCCAGTGACGTGCTGGTGGGTGTCATGAGAGCGGTCCAAGAGAGGTAGCCTCATAGACGCTCTCTCGGCAAGTCGCGCCGCTCTAACTCCGTCAGCGTCGTGGATCATCGGCGATTCTGAGGAGTTGTAGGCCTCAGAAGTTGAGGGACGGGCAGGTAACTCGATTGATCCGCCTACTTCCAGGTGCTATCCAGCGCCTGAGTGTTCAACTCGACTCCGAAGTCGTGTTTCGTCTGACTGCTCAAAAGCGACTATCCGTCTGCCGCGTGGCGGAGAGCTAGGAGGCCTGTCTCAATCAGTTTTCGCCAAGCAGGGGCATGTCCGCTATTGATGCGCGCAGCGGGAGCTGATATAAGTAGAATAAGTGAATGATCCTTGGGAGTGGAAGAATTCGTGCCTGAGGAGATTGCCTTCGTAGTCAACGGGACTCTGCTGCGGCTGTCGCGGCATGATGTCGAGTCGTCTGTTCGAGGATTGCGGCCTGAACCGATTCAACGCCACGCCGTGGAGATCGCGGGGGCAAGGTATCCCGTAAAGCAGGCATTTGAAGCCGCGACGGGCCTCGACCGGCTTGACTTTACAAGCGCAGTGGCGCGACGCAACCTCGGCAGGCTTGGCTTCGTTCTCCTGAGAATCGGCAGCTAGGTGGTTTCCAATGACGCCTGTCACCACGTCTGGTCTGAACGCGCTGGAACAGCACTATCGGTCGCTCCAGGACAAGGTCGCCTTCGAGGAAAGCAAGGACTACGGAGCACTCGTCGTGCCGAACGGTAATGCGAGCGCGCCCGTGCACCGATGGTTTCACCTGAAAGAAGCATTCTCCTGCCAACTGGTGAGTCGAGTCATCGCAGATCTCGACTTAGGGCGTAAGGATCCTCTGAGAGTGTTGGATCCTTTCGCTGGCGGCGGCACGACCGGTGTGTCACTGGCAAATCTCACTGCTCAGCGCGCATTGAGCCACGTGACGTTCCAAGGCATCGAGTGTAATCCCTTCATTCGGGGAATGACACAGGTGACTTGACGTAGGATGTGGGTGGCTGCCAGTCATGATAGCGCCAATTCTCCCTGCTCGTGTTGAGGTTTCACCTCAGTCTCCCAGCGATTCTGCGCCCAGGCGTGACGTTCGCGGAATCGGCCAAGCTGCTCGTTCATCAGCGCCTCAGTCTCAATCCGCTGCTTGAGCAGCGCCAGTTTGATTAGCTCTTCGGGAGTCAGTCGATTGCCCTTGTCGCCATTGCAAGGCGAGCAGGCAAGCGCTCGATTCCAGCAATCATCGTTTGATCCATCGCGGGCGTTCGGCTCGATATGGTCTAGCTGGAGTTCCCGCCGGTCTCGTGCTCTCGGAGCGCCGCAATACCAGCACTCGGCTCCCCAATACTCGACAAACGCCTCCCAGATCGCCTGGCTGGTCTCTAGCGCTGTTTGCCGGAACCTCGGAGGATCGGAAGTCAGGAAGCTCGGAGACACAGGATCCTCGGCGGTCGTGCGCTCTGGTAGCTGATTCGGCCCGCGCACCTTGATCACGCGGTCGTGATGCTCCAATCGAGGCTCGATCGCTTCAGCCGTGAGCCTGCCCTCAGTGACGATCCGGAGGTCGGGCTGTTTCTCGAACTGGCGACGCACGACTGTCCACGCGCGCGGCGACATGTCGCAGCCGATCCAGCGCCGGCCTGTCAGTTCGGCGGCGACGGGTACGTAGGCGCAGCCCGCGAAGCAATCCAGCACCAGATCGCCAGGATTCGAGCTGGTCTCGATGATCCGTCTGGCGAGTGCCTGGGGCTTTTGTGTCGGGTAGCCCGTACTCTCAGCGCCTCGAGCCTGTGGAATGTCGGTCCACAGGCTCGATACCTCTGCGCCCTCCCACTCATCCCGGTACTGCTTGCGAAACGGCTTCCCGTTGCTGTTGTAGTGAATCCGGTCCTGGGCATGTAGTTGCTCTAGGTTCTCTAGGCTCACGCGCCAGCCGTGAGGCGGATTGTGATCGCGCCACTCATATCGCGGCGAGTCGTGGAGCGCAGCATCGGCATACAGATCGGCAACCGCCCGATAGACTCCGCGATCATCCTCGTGCTTGAACGGTCGCATCCCTCGCGTGATCTGTTTCGTGCGCGGAACCTCGATCACGTGAGCGTCGGAATTGGCGTAAAAGTGGATCGCCTCAGTAGTCATGCCGAGCGTCTTGCGCGGCCCGCGCGTGCCTTTCTGCCCGCTTGTCCGCCGCCACACAATCTCGTTTCGGAAGTTGCCCTGGCCGAACACAGCGTCTAGGAGCAGGCGTAGGTAGCTGCTCACGAACTGGTCGCAGTGGAGATAGATTGAGCCGTCGGGCTTGAGCACGCGCCGCAACTCGATGAGGCGCAGCGCCATGAACGTGATGTAGGCGGCTCGTTCGTCGCTGTGGACATAGCGGATAGTCTCAATCAGATGCAATGCCGCGGGCGCCCGATCTTCGAGCAGGTGCCACTGTTCCTCAGTCACCTGGTAGCGGAAATCCCAGATATCGCGGAATTTCGCGGTCTGGCCGCTCTGGTCGGGGAACTCTAGACCAGCTTCGTAGGCCTCGTTTTCGTTCTGAATCCCCCAACCAGCGAGTAGGTCGTATTCGTGGTCTAACTCAGCGTCCGAGAGGGGGGGGGTGAGCCTGCCCTCAAACGTCTGCTGTTTGCCGAACGGCGGATCGATCACGACCAGGGCAACCGATCCCGTGTCAAGCTGCTTGAGAAACGGGAGATTGTCGCTGATGAAGATCGTTCGATTGAGAGCGTCGGTATTCAGTCCCGTCATGAGCGGAGGCTCCGCCCCACGGGTGTCTGCTCCCTAGCCGCCTCGCTTCGACTCTGACCCCTCCGCGCTAAGCGGTCAAGCCTGCGTAGGTCAGGCGCTTGCCCTGCATCCCACGCGCCAGTTCGCCCATCTGCTCGATTGTAGCGAGCGGTCGGACATTGTGGCGGCCTGCGAACTCCCAGACGTAGCGGTCGAGATGCTTGACCGAGACATGGTGGTAGACGCCGATGATTCCGCGCTTGAGCATGGCCCAGAATGACTCGATCCCGTTCGTGTGAGCCATCCCGTCCACATACTCGCCTGCTGAGTGCTTGACGGCGATGTGGCGCATCCTCAGCCCCTTGTAGGCCGGAAGATCGTCGGTGTAGAGCTGTGCGCCGGGGACGGTCGTGTCGTGGATGAATCCGTGCAGCGTCACCGAGTCCACACGTCCGATCACTTTGGCCTTGACCTGCTTGGTCGTGCGATCCTTGGCTCCGACTACGGCGGTCTTGCCGACCGGTCCACGCCCAGCGTGCTCGCGCAAGGACTGCTGCTAGTTGCACTCTATGACGCCGATGTACG
>VXTH01000052.1:0-11090 GCA_009837565.1 Chloroflexota bacterium
GGCGACGCATCCCGGCCGCTCGCGCCTCTACGCCCGCGTCGTCCGGCAGGGCACGATGTATCCGGGCGACGATGTCAGCATCGAAGCCGATTCAGCCGCCGATCGAGGCGCGCGATTGCAACCCAAAACCACCCGCTGGCGCCCGCCCTCAAGCTGATCGCCCGACCCCCAACTCGGACCACCGAAGCGATCCGGATCGCTTGCGCAGTGATACTCTGCGCGCACGCGAAAAGCACGCGATTCGACACGTCAGGACTGTGAAACGGGAGAAGAACGATGACCACCGACGCATCCGCCCGCCAAGCCGCCCTGATTGCCCGCCGCTATCCCAGTCGAGCCACACTGCGCGGCGGCCGGGAAATCGACATGCGCCTGATGAGCCCTGCCGACAAGGCGCGCTTCCTCGCCTTCGCCCGCTCACTCTCCACCGATGATCTGCTCTACCTGCCCTGGGACATCACCGACGAGGGAGTCGTCGACCGCTGGCTCGAGAACATCGCCCAACACCGCACGACGACCGTGCTCGCGGTCGACTCCGGTGACATCGTCGGCGAAGCCTCACTGGTCCACAACGAGGCCGGCTGGACCAACCACATCGGCGAAATTCGGGTCACCGTCAACTCCCAGATTCGAGGACAGGGCCTGGGCCGCTTCCTCGCCGAAGAGATCTTTGCCATCGCCGACTCAATCGGCCTCGAACGCATCTCCGCCCGCATGACCCATGACCAGCTCAGCGCCCAGGCCGTCTTCGAGTCCCTCGGCTTCCAGCCCGTTGCGACCCTCCCCGGCTGGGTCATGGACCGCAGCGGCCGACTGCGCGACCTCGTCATGATGGCCTACGACCTTCGCGCCCGCGGCGCCCCCACCTCCGCCCAACGCTAGGCAGACCTCCCATAGGGGGAGTTGTCACGCCATGACGTAGGGGGCCTCCCGACGAGACCCCAGACATACGATCGGTTCTTGCAGCGCCTATCCTGTTTGAACAACCCATGGCACGACAGGACGCTGCATGACGACCCCGACCCAGGAAGCACTACGCAAGCAATCACTGGAGCATCTCTGGATCCCAACCCAGTCCCACGCCGACCTTGCCGCCGACGACGGACTGCTCGTGATCCAGAAGGGTGAGGGAATCTTCCTCCACGACGACCAGGGACGCGAGTACATCGACGCGATGTCCGGCCTCTGGCTGAATGCGGTCGGCCACGGCCGCAGCGAGCTCGCCGACATCGCCCATGAGCAGATGTCCAGGCTCGCCTACCAGAACACCTTCGCCTACGCCTCCGAGCCCGCGGTCGGGCTGGCGACCAAGCTGTTCGAGCTGACGCCGTCCTCAATCCGCAAAGCCGTCTTCGTCAACGGCGGCTCCGAAGCAGTCGAAACGGCGCTGAAGATCGCCAAGCAGTACCACAAGCTGCGCGGCAACAGCGCCAAGTTCAAGGTCATCTCGCGAATCGGCTCGTATCACGGCCAGACGGCGGGCGCCCTGTCCGTCAACGCCGCCACTTACTCAATGCGCGCGCCGTACGAGCCGCTGGTGCCCGGTTCGATCCACGTGCCAAACGTCAACTGCGACCGATGCCCGTACGAAAAGACCTTCCCTGAGTGCGACGTCTTCTGCGCTCGCACGATCGAGGATGTCGTTACGGCGGCCGGGCCAGACACCGTTGCCGCAATCATCGCCGAGCCGATCTCGACCGCCAACGGCAGCTACGTTCCGGACCCCAAGTACTGGCAGACGCTACGCGACATCTGCGACAGGCACGACATCGTCCTGATCGCCGACGAGGTCATCAACGGCTTCGGGCGCACCGGCAAGTGGTTCGGCATGGACCATTTCGGCGTCGAGCCCGACATCATGACCACGGCCAAGCAGATCTCCTCTGGTTACTCGCCGATCGCCGCGACCCTGGTCAACGACACGATCGCTCGCGCCTTCGAGGAGGCCGGCAAGGACGGCACCATCGGTGGCATCACCTGGGGAGCCAATCCGGTCTCCTGCGCCGTTGCGCTGGGCAACCTCAACATCATCGAGCGTGAAGGCCTGGTCGAAAACTCCGCCCGCGTCGGTGAGCACGTCCGCTCGCGCCTCGTCCAGCTGCGCGAAGAACACCGCACGATTCACCAAACCCGAGGCATCGGCCTGATGCAGATCGTTGAGCTGAAGAAGGACCCGTCGACGGGCGAAGACTTCGACGAAGCCGACAACGTCCAGGCCCGCATGACCCAGTACATGCGCGACGAGGGCGTGCTCGCCCGCGCAGGCGCAGCGATTCCTTTCGCGCCGCCCCTGACTACCAACCTCGAAGAGGCGGACGAACTGGTCAACCGAATCTCACGCGCGATCGCCAGGCTGGAAAACGAGTTGGGTCTCTAGCCGGCCGAACATCCAACGTCGCTTGAATGTCTCGCCCCGGCTAACGGCGAGACATTCAAGCGACGTGTTCTGTACCGGACGAACGACGGTCGTTAGATGAAGGTGTTCAGGGCCCCGGGTCGATCCTCATGGATCGGAATGATCTCGGAGAATCCCGAGAACTTGAACACTTCCTGAATGTGATCCTGAACCGCACAGAGAGCGAGTTGGCCAGCCGACTGGCTCGTGCGCTTCGCAGCCATGAGCAGCACGCGCAAGCCCGCCGAGGAGATGTAGTTGATCCCCTCGAAGTTCATCAGGATCTGCGTGTCACCGGCATCGATCCTCCCCAGCAGCGCCTCTTCGAACGCCTTGGCGTTCGTGCCGTCGATGCGACCCAGCGGATTCAGGACCAACACGCTGTCGTCGTACTCGGGATACAGGTCTACCATGCTGTTTCTCCTCAGTCACATGTCGCCGGGGTCAGGATAGCCTAATCCGGTTCCTCGTCGGGTGTCGCCCGACTCTGTCGCAGCATCGTAACGTTCCGGTCGGCGGCCCGCTCATAACTCACATCGTCGAAGGTCGAAGCGATCAGCTGCAGCCCCAGACCGCCAATCGGCCGCTCGTCCAGCTCCAATTCCGTGTCCTGCTCCGTCGCTTGCAATGGATTGAACTCCGGACCATTGTCCTCGTAGCGCACGATCACGCTGTCTCCCTCACTGCGGATCGCGACAGAGATATCCGCCTCCTGCTCTCGTCCGGGGAATCCATGCTCGATCGTGTTGGTCAGCAGCTCGTCCAGCGCCAGATTGATTCGATAGATCTCGCCGGCCGAGAATCCTTGCGCCTCGGCGAAGCGCTCGACGAATGCCGCCACCCTCGGCAGGGACGTCTCCAGCGTCGGCTGCACCACCATCCGCCGCCAGCCCGACGCCAGGTGCGTCTGGCCGCGTCCAGGGATGTACGGCTCCGGCGATGCCCCGCCGACAAACTGCAGGGCCATGCACGTGATGTCATCGAACTGTTTGGCGTCGCCGGTGAACGCGCGCAGATCGCCAAGAATGTCATCCATCAACACCTGAGGACCAGCGCCATTTGTGCCGGCCAGCTTCTCCTCCAGACGATCACGTCCGAACTGTTGGCCGCTGGCGTTCTCCGCCTCCGTGATTCCGTCCGTGTACAGGTAGAGCGATGTTCCCGGATCGAGCGGGATGGTCGTCTCTGCATAGTCAAGCTCGGGTAAGACTCCAAGGGCAATGCCGCCCGTATGGGGAATCATCTCCGGCGCCTCGTTCGGGCGGATCAGGTAAGGAGGATCGTGTCCCGCGTTGACATACGTCAATGTGCCCAGATCCATGTCAATCACGCCGAAGAATGCGGTGATGAACAGCTCCTTCGGATTCATGCTGCAGAGCTGATCGTTGGTCGATGCGACGGCGTTGCTCGGATCGGGGTGTTGATTTGCAGCGCTGCGCAACAGCGCCCGTCCTACGGCCATCATCAATGCCGAGGCCACGCCTTTGCCGGACACATCAGCGATCGCAAAGGCCAGCCGTCCGTCATCGGTCAGGAAGGCAGCGTAGAAGTCGCCACCAACATCCAGCGCCGGCGTCATGTACGCAGCCACGCCCGCGCGAGGATCCTCGGGCAGGTCCGCCGGGACCAGCGCCGCCTGGACCGAGTGCGCCATCTCGAGATCGTTGCGAATCTCGCGCTGCGCGTCCTCGAGCGCGCGATTCTTCTCCGACAGCTCAACAGTCCGCTCATCTACCAGAGCATTGAGCTGGATCTCCCGCGCGCCAACTTCGCGAGCCATGTCCAGGAAGACGCCGGCCAGTTCGCCATATTCGTCACGAGTCAACGACGTGTTGCGCAACGAAGCGGCCACGCCCGGTTCGGGCTGTCGGCCGTCTTCCACCGCTCTGGCGGCCCGAACCATCAGACCAATTGGTTTTGCCAGCCGCCGGGCCAGGAACCAACTGGCGAAGATCAGCGCCACCAGAATGAGGATCACGCCGATGATGTACTCGGTCCGATAGAGCTCGAAATGGGTTCCGATCTGGCTGGTGGTGAACTCAATTCGCACCGCTCCGATGGTCGTGCCGTCGGCGTTTCGCACCGCCGCCGTCCCGGCGTATCGTCCGTCCGGCAGAGCCTCAATCACCGTCTCGGTACCCGGATCCAGCACTCGACGGGCAGAGAGTATCTCGGCGCGATCAATGGTGCGCGCGTCGCTCGAAGAAGCTGCGAGCCGCGCCTGGGAGTTGAAGACCCAGATGGTTCCCAGTTCAACCCCGGCAGCTTCACTATCTGCCGCTGAAGGCGCCTGGACACGGAGCATTTCTGCAATCTCCGCATCCGCCAGTGACTCGACGTCGTTCGCAACCAGCCAGCGCGCGACAGCCTCGGACAACACCTTGGCGGTCTGGCGCCCAGAATCCTTCTCCGAGTCGAGAGCCAGTGTCAACAACACCGCTGCGGCGGCAACGACGCCAACGAGCGTCAATACCGAGATCATGCCTACGATTCGGCCAGCCATACGTGGAGATTAACGGCCTGAGCTTGTCGACGCCACGAGTGACACTGGTGTGCGCATGTTTCACATATTGATCAGGCTGGCGGCAGAACTGGCTCCGTATGCGCCGGCCATGTCGCCCAGAACCGCCTGCGCGGTAGCGATCCCGTCGGCGGCGCCGCGAGACACGATGCGCAGAAAATGCCATTCGCCGACCGGAGGCCGGTGCAGGTGCAGGGTGATGTCGGCATTGACGTAGCCGCTGCGACCTGGCTGCATGTTCGCGAACGGCGAGACGAAATCAGCGATTCCGGCGGCTCGCACTGCTGGTGTGAGTGGCGTTTCAGCGACCACACGTGCGTCGGTTCTCATCCAGACCACGGGTGGTTGCGAACCACCCGGCGGCACGACATGGCGCATCTCCAGGGTCCCCGGATACGACACCCAGCGATTGCCAATCCGATCCACCCTGTTCGGCGCTGCTTCATCAGGAGACAGGGGCCGCTCAGTCATGTGCACGGCGCCGACAGAGCCCAGAGTCTCGTTCGCGCGTAGACAGAGAGTTGTCGCCTGCGTGAGCAGCTTGCCTTCGCAGCTCAGACGCGACTGAAACACCGCAACCCGGCGCCCTTCGCGAATCGGCAAGACCTCGACCGACAGCGGTCCGTACGGGACACGACGAAACAGGTCGATGGTCTGGCGGGCGATCCTCAGATCGCCAGCTTCGTTCGATGCCGTACCCGACTCAAGCAGCCGCTGTTCAACGCAGTAGGCAATCAGCGCCGCGACCGGACTTCCATGCAGGGAGTCGAACGTCCAGGGACCGCGCGCGCGGTCGGTTGGAAAGAAGTAGTCGCCGTCCCTGGTGAACAGGACGCCGTCAAGCGCAACCGGCGCGACCCCGCTCTGCTCCGCAGAAGATTCAGCCGAATGTTGGGACACCTATTGGATCGGCGACCGCGGGGTGGCTTCGAGCCGCCTGACCGAGATGCTGTCGCGGCTCATCATGTCGCCCACCTGCGGCGCGATGTCGTTCTTCCAGTGATCGGAGTTGTAGACCGCGTCATACAGCCGCTCGCGCTCTTCCTCGGAGTGGAAGCGCCGAATCCAGACGTAGGTGTTGTCGTCTTCCTCGGAGATGAAGGAGCCCAGGATCGTCATTCCCTGCGCCGTCTGGAAGGGAATGATCTGCTCTTCCATCAGCTTGACGAACTGTTCCCGCTTTCCTTCGTTGATGGTGTATTGACGAAGTTCGAACAACATGCGTTCATGCTCCCTGACAGATGATGTGTGCGGGCGGGCTGCCCGCCGCGACGATCGGTCGCGTGCGAACGTATGCTAACTGTTCGTTGCCGTTTACTGGTTGCCCAGCGGTCGGGCCCCGAATGTGGTCGTCGAGGTCACAACTGGTGGACCATCGCTTCGCGCTGCCGGCGCGGCACTGCTCTCTCCTGCGCCGCCCGCGATCAATGCCCACCGATTCCGACCGGTGTTCTGGATCTCACCCATCTCCTTCATCCGCTGCAGCGTCGACTGCAGCGTCGGCATGGGCTTGGCCGACTGCGGCGCCGCATCGTTCCTCTCCAGGAATGCCAGGATCTCGGTGGCGTGAACCGGACCACTCTGCTGTCCCAGGAACTCCCGCACCTTTCCGGTGATCAGTCCCCTCGGTCGGCGCGTCCGTTTCGCCGGAGCGCCGCCCCGTCGAGCTGCGCGTCGCCGAGCCGGCTTGGCCGTCGGTGCTCCAGAGGATCCGGCGCCCGACTCATTAGTCAGTAGCTCGTGGATCAGCCTTCGCTTCGTTTCCAGACGATCAATCTCCGTCTGAATGCCGGCAAGTTCTGCTTGCAGTTGTTCTTCAAAGTTGCCAGCCATTGACGTGCGTCCTCTCAGTACCGAGATCATCGCTGCGATCGTGCCGAGTCATCTGAACAGTGTCCGGCCGGCCGCGACGACATTATATGCAAACGCTCACGGAACACGTCAACTACGTCTCAGCACCCAGGAATAACTTATGATCGGCACAACGAATCAATCCATCATCTATGAGCGACTGTTCGGCCAACGCGACCCGCGACCGCCTGGCTCCCGAACGCTTCGCCACCTCCTGCAACACTCGATCACGCGGGAGCGGATCTTCTGCCTCTCGCAACAGCGACAACAACAAACCTCGAATCTCCCGTTGCGATCCGACGAATGACGGTTGAGCGCGAACCGCTGTCGCCTTTGCTCCTGCCTTGAACTTCACATGGGCGTCGCACAGGCGAGCCAGCGGACACAACTCACACTTCGGATTTGGCGTGCAGATTGATGCGCCAAAGTCCATCAACGCAGGATTCCAGCGCGTGGCCTGATGGTCGGGCAGCAAACGTTCCGAGACCCAACGTATGTCACGTGCCGGCGTCTCGAGCGCGGGTTGCAAGGCCCCGAACAATACCCGACCCAACACACGTGTAATGTTCGTATCGACAGCGGCAGCATCTAGTCGGTGTCCAAAGTTCAGAATGATCGCCGCCGTGAACGGACCGACTCCGGGTAGTCGTTCGAGCGAGTCGCGGTCCGTCGGCAACTGTCCTCCGTGTTCGTTACATACAACCTGCGCGGTTTGATGCAGGTACACCGCTCGGCGCGGATAGCCGGCTCGTCCCCACACACGAATCGCCTCAGCGCTGTCGGCTTCAGCCAGATCCTCGATCGTCGGAAACGCTCTCATCCAACGGTCGTAGATTTCAAGCACGCGGGACATCTGTGTTTGCTGGGCGCACACTGCCGCCACAAGGGCGGCATAGGGATCGCGAGCGCTACGCCAAGGAAACGGTTGCTCATTTTCCGCATACCACTCAAGTAACCGCTTGCGAATCGCCCCCAAGCGCTGCGGCGACAGCGGTCGAGGCAGTTGCGGTTCGTATCGCTTCACCGGCATCCGGTTCAGGCCAACCCGCACATGTCGTCGTAACAGTCCCGACCAACCGGGGTGACATAAACCCGGTATGCCGAATCTCCGACGTGCGTGAGATCGACCAACCCATGCTCGGCCAGCTTCGCGAGGACGCCTGGGTGATATCCCGTGTGGCGCAGTGCTGGACGAAAGACGAGACCATCCTCTGCGACCGCATCCTCGACGATGACCGCGCGCGGTGTTGGAGCATCCTGAAATTCCATCAGGTCCTCCAGCATGGCGCAGTGGTACTCATTCAGCCGGACGTGTCGGAACTGGATCACTGGTCGAGCGAACTGAGCCTGGTATCGACGAACTGCAGCACATCCCGGGCGATCTCGATGGCTCGTGATGAGTCCGTTTGATCGTAGGCATCATGAGGAATTCCACCGGGCAGACCGGTCGGATATCTGGTCGGGTGATAGTACTTGTCCAACAGCATCGCCACCGACTTGATCACATCGAACGACTTGTCGAGCTGCATCGCGTCCTCGCACAGGTCCGCCAGAGCGTGTCCCCACACGTGGTCGGCGCCGTGAGCGAAGAGGTAGCCGGCCACAGCCTTCTCCCCGGCCTGCTGTGAGAGAAAGCAGGCCAGCGCGTGAAATCCACCGTCCGACGCGTGTTCGGCGGCCTCCAGATCGCGGCGCGACTGGGTAAGCCAACGCTCCGACTCCGGCCGGGCGATCACACGATCACCTCCTCGCTCAGGCTCGTCGCCTCAATGATCACTCGGTCACGCTCGCAGAGGCGGGCAAACTCTTCGGGCGTATAGACGATGAAGGTCGTTCCCACCTGCGGTCTCAGGTGAGTCTGGAAGAAGTCCGAGCGGCGGTGAAAGGGCTGCTCGGTTTCATGCACAACGAGCAGTTCGAGCTCGGAATCGGGTCCGATCTCGTTGCGAGCCAGATCGCCGGTCAGCCAGAACCGCTGGGCGCCCAATTGCCGCATCGATCCGGCAATCCGCAGGAACTCCGCCTCCAGTTGTTGGCGGCGATGCGTGGCGAAGCCGAAGACCATCGGCACTGGCTTCGCCCGATCTGTTCAGACGCGACCTACGTAGTCGACAGCGTTGGCGCCCGCAGCTCGGCCATGATCTGCTGCTCGGTCAGCGGCTCGGCGTCCTTCTTGTAGACCTGGACGCGGTGGCTGCCGAAATCGCAGATGTAGAGTCGGCCCTCGTGGTAGCGCACGCCCTGTGGGAAGCGCAACAGCTTCTGCTCTTCCAGGGAAGTCATCTCGCGCAGACGCAGCGTCTTCTGGTTGGCGCGGATGTACTCGCGACCCATCCGGCCCAGCGTTGCCGCTCCATAGAACGACTCGACGTAGCGTCCGCGATGGTCGTACATCACGACCCGGTGCTTGTTGCGCTCTGCGACATACAGGTCTCCGTGCTCGTCCACCGCGACGCCGCACGGTCGGCCCACTTCGTAACCCGGCCGCGTGCCGAAGTCCATGATGTGTTCGCCCGACGCAGTCAACTTCTGGACCCGGTCATTGCGCCAGTCGGAGATGTACAGGTCGCCAGCCGCATCGAAGGTGATCCCCCAGGGCATGTTGAACTGGCCGGGGCCGTCACCGAACTCGCCGAAGCCGCCGATCAGCTCGCCATCAGCCGAGAACTGTTGGATCCGGTGATTCTGCGTGTCGACGACCCAGACATTGCCGTCTGAGTCGAAGGCGAAGCCCGACGGCCGGTCCAACTGTCCCGGTCCTGAGCCGTGCTCGCCCCACTGGTTCAGCTTCTCGCCCTCGGGCGAGTAGGTCGTGACGTTGTGGTTGCCTTCGTCGAGCACGTGCAGGTTGCCGTCCTCGGTACGCAGCAGGCCGACGGGCCAGAGGAGTCCGGTGTCGGCCATCGTGCCCAGATCACCGTGCGTGAGGTCATCGCCGAGCTCGTCGTCGGTCTTCAACGAGACCATGCGGATGTTGCCGCCGACCCCGAGCTCCGTACGGCCCACCACGTAGATCCGGTCGTCGCCGATCGCAACGTCGACCGGGAACGTTGTGACTCGGCGCATGCCCATCACCCGCTCATATGGGTAGCCGCAGCGCAGCATCGCGTGTGGATATGCCATTCGGAACCTCCTCTTTGGACCTCCCGGAACTCCCCGTTAGGGGGAGCTGCCGAAGGCTGAGGGGGCATCCGGTACGTCGCGAGCGGCCCCCTCAGTCGCTCCGCGACAACTCCCCCACAAGGGAGCTCTGTTCGTGCTCGCTAGTTCGCCAGCATCGTCTTCTTGAACGGGTGGACCTGTTCGAAGTTGCCTACGACGATTTCCTCAGGCTCGACGCCCATCCACTGCTCGAGCATCGTGCCGTAGATGCCGCGGAAGTCGACGGTGTGCTTCAGGTCTTCGCCGTTCAGCCAGTCCTTGGGGTCGACCGACGGGTACTCGGCATAGAGGCCGCCCTCGACGTTCTCGCCGATGATGAAGGCGCCGCCCCCGGAGCCGTGGTCGGTGCCCGAGCCGTTGTCCTTCATCCGCCGGCCGAACTCGGTGAAGACCAGCACCGCAACTTCCTCGGCCGCGTCGTGTTCACGCAGGTCGGTCAGGAAGTCGTCGAGCGCACCGGTCATGTCTCGCAGCAGACCCGGGTGAACCGGCGGTTGGTGCGAATGGGTGTCGTAGCCGATGTGGTTGGTGTAGAAGACGCGAGCGCCGAGTCCGGCGGTGTGGATCCGGGCGACATCGCGCAGGGCCTTGGCGATCGGATTCGCGCCGTACTCAACCGACGACTCATACATCCCGGGGACGGGCGCCAGCATGTCGGCCCCGGCCAGCGAGTCGACGCCAGTCTGGCGCAGGTAGTCCATCACAATCCCGCTGCCAATCGCCGGCGTGTACATCCGCTTGAAGATCTCCAGATCACGGTTGCGATCTTCCTCTGCCTGGATGTCTGGCATCAGGCCGTAGTTGTCCAGGTCGCCAACGGAGGTCGCCGTCACGCCGGCGGCGGCCATGGCGCGAGGCAGACCGCGGCCGATGTTGATCCCGGTCAGCGGATTCTCGGAGTCCGGGTCGAGCCGCTGGATCAGCTTCGCCACCCAGCCCTCGGTCGAGATCCGATCTGGCTCACAGGTGTGCAAGATGTCCATGCCGCGGAAGTGCGAGCGCGATGCGTTGGGGTAGCCAATGCCCTGGACAACAGCGACATCGCCGTTGTCGTACATCTTTTTCATCCGCTCGGCGGCCGGGTTGAAGCCCAGCTCGTCGTTGATCGGCATCACCTCGTCCTGAGGCACGCCGACCAGCGGCCGGGCGTCGTAATAGTGG
>VXTH01000052.1:11100-11644 GCA_009837565.1 Chloroflexota bacterium
CCCTCGTTGTAGGGAACCAGGGTGTTCATGAAGTCGTTGCCGCCCGAAAGCTGGACAATGACGAGGACCGGGTCCTTCTTCTCGCTGTGTCCGTTGCCGCTCATTGACTTGTTCCGTTCCGTTGCTTGCGTTGATCCCATCTCCCTGAGGGAGAGCGTTAGGGGTAAGGGCCGGTTTAGGCGAACTGATACTCAGGAGAGGCGATCACGAGTCGCAGGGCCTGCGCTGCGCGCTGGCCTGTCGCTTCGATCGCCTCGTCGCCGTCGAATGAGAGCGCGCCGCCCTCGGAGGCTGCGGCGAGCAGCGCTTCTCGGGTGTTGTCCGACACCACCAGCGGGCCGGCAAAGTCGAGCGCCGCGTCGACCAGATCCTCAGGGCTGCTCGCACCCTGTTCCTGCAATCGGCCGACCAGTTCCTGGACGCCCGGGGCAGACGGATCGGAGACCAGCTTGGAGGCGAAGTTGATCCGCTCCATCAGTGTCCCGCCGTCGATCCACTCCTTGCCCGTGTGCCAGCCTTCGACCGAGGGCGGGTCCATCAGGCT
>VXTH01000289.1:0-11569 GCA_009837565.1 Chloroflexota bacterium
TCGATTCCTCGATGTTCACCCCCACGATGGTGAGGCCGCTGGCTCCGTGCTCGTCGAGCGCGCGGATCAGCGCCGGAACCTCGCGCCGGCACGGGCTGCACCAGGAGGCCCAGAAATTGATCAGGACTGGCTGCCCGCGCCAGTCCGAGAGACGGAACCGTTGGCCGTCAACCGTCTCCAGGTCGAAATCCGGGGCCAGGTCGCCGATTTCCGAACCGACCTCCCGACCCTCGGTCGGCAGCCAGGCCGGCAAATCGACCACGCCTTCGCCCCCGCCGTTGGACGGCTGCAGCAGCGTCAGCCAGAGCGCCGCCGCGACAGCAATCACGACTCCGGCTCCGGCGATCACCGTTCGCGCGCCGTGATACTCGCGCGGACGGTTGGGATTCTCGTGCGGCAATCCGCCGTTGGAATCGGATGACTCGACTGATTCTGAGGTCTCGTCGGTATCATTCATGGCGTTCGACTCAGCGCTGATCGTGAATCCGCTGAGTACCTGGAGGCAGCCTATGACGGCCCAGTCAATCCCGGCGGACCAACTGTTGGCGGCAATCCGCGGCGCGGGGGTCCAGGATGTGGTCCTCGTGCCCGACACGCATCAGCGTACGGTGCTCGATCTGCTCATGGACGACGACGAGATTCGCACGATTCACTGCTCAACCGAGGACGAGGCCGTGGCTGTCTCCGCCGGCCTGATCATCGGCGGTCGACGCCCGATGATGCAGATTCAGCACGCCGGCCTCTACGCCTCCGTCAACAACCTGCGCGGCGTCGCGTTGGACGGCCACTTCCCAATCGTCCTCCTGATCGGCCTGCTCGGTCGTGACCCTGAGTTGGAGCCGGAGGAAGACGGCTCTTCAATGGTCCGTCTCTGTCGCCCGCTTCTGGAGACGCTCGACATCCCCTCGCACCTGCTCGACGGACCGGAAGATCTGCACCACGTCGCCGAAGCTTTCGACGAGGCCGCAGAACGTAACGGCCCGGTCGCCCTCCTGGTAGGAACAACGACATCATGACCAACAACTCTGACGTCCAACGAATGTCCCTCGACGCCGCCCTCGATGTCCTTGCCCGACGCCGCCGGGAACAGGTCGTGGTCGGCACCATGACCGCCAACGGCGCGTGGCGCCAGAAATCGCCGCACGATCTCAACCTGGCATGCATTGGATTCATGGGTGGCGCATCCACCCTCGGACTCGGCGTCGCCCTGTCGCAGCCGGACCGGGACGTCTGGGTCATCGACGGCGACGGCTCGTTGATGATGCAGCTCGGCTCGCTCGGCACGATCGCCGGAGCAGCGCCAGCCAACTTCCTGCACATCGTGATCCACAACGGCGTCTACGAGACCAGCGGTTCCCAACCCCTGCCATCACAGCAGCAAGTCGACTTCGCTCAGATGGCCGCGGGCGCGGGCTACGCTCAGACCGCCACCTTCGGCGACGCCGAGGAATTCGATTCCGCCATCGACGAACTCCTTTCCGCCGAAGGTCCGACGCTCGTCCAGCTCTACACCAGACCCGAGGACCGCTTCTACAGCGCCCGTCCAACCCCTCCCGGAACCACTCCAGCCCTCGCCCGAATGTGGCCGCCTGTGGCGGAGGCGCTGGCGGAGGATTAACGGCCTAGTGATGGGCGTCGTCGTGGGACGCCTCAGGCTCCGGCACGCACGTGTTCTCCAGCGTCCCAATCCCAGAGATCGTGATGCTGACCGTGTCCCCGGCGACCAACCAGCGCGGCGGAGTCATCGCCGCCGCAACCCCCGACGGCGTGCCCGTCGCAATGATGTCGCCGGGCTCGAGCGTCATCGCCTGGGTGACGTACTCGACGATGTCGTAGCAGTTGAAGATCAGGTGCTTCGTGTTCGAGTCCTGGCGCAGCTCGCCGTTGACGTGGGTCTGGATGTCGAGGACGTGCGGATTGCCCAGCTCGTCGCCGGTGACGATCACCGGACCAACCGGCCCGTGCGTGTCGAATGACTTGCCCATCGTGAACTGCGGCGTGTGACGCTGGAAGTCGCGCACCGAAACGTCATTGACGATCGTGTAGCCGGCAATCACCGACTCTGCCTCGTCGGCTGAGACGTGGCGGCAGGTTTCGCCGATCACGATGCCCAGTTCACCCTCGTAGTCGACGTTCTTTGAAGCGAGCGGAATGTGTACGCCGCCGCCCGGTCGCTGCACACAGCTCACCTGCTTGGTGAAGATGGTCGGCATGCTTGGCTTCTGAGCGCCGGTCTCGGCGATGTGGTCGCCGTAATTCAGCCCGACGGCAAGGAACTTCCGCGGACTCGGTACCGGGGCCAGCAGTTCAACGTCGGACAGCGGCCGCCGGTTCCCGCCCCGCTCAACCGCGAACTCGGCCATCACCCGGCCTTCCTCGCCCAGCGCCAGGAACTCGCACATATCCGTCGGCGCCTCCGGCTCGGCCAGGTACAGGTCGACTACTTCATCGTCAACCACCACACCGACACGCACCGTGTCTTCAAACGAAAAACTGGCCAGACGCATGCGAAACTCCGGTTCCCATCCCCCGCCTCCGAGCGGAGGGTTGCTCGGCTCTCAGGCTAGTCCCCGCGTTCGCCCAGCGGAATCGTCCCGATCACGTCGTCCGCCTCCATCTCGTCAACCTCCGCCTCCGTCAACGACGTCAACCGACCCAGCACTTCCCGCGTGTCCCGACCCAGCGTCGGCGAAGGCCGATCCACCTCCGGCCCGCTCCAGTGAGCGAACCGATACGGCTGCAAGGGATACCGCCGAGTACCTGCGTACGTGTGGTGTTGGGTGATGAAGAAGTTGCGCGCCTGCAGGTGCGGATCCTCCAGCAGCCCGCGTCCGTCGTACACCACTCCGGCGGCAATCCCCAGGTCTTGCAACTCGCGCATCAACTCCCCGGCGTCCCAGGCTGAGGTCCACTCGCCGATCGCGGCGTCAATCGCCTCGCGCGCGGCGTCGCGGTGGACGAAGTCCGATGCCATCTCAAGCCAATCGTCCCGCCCCATGAGCCGCGCCAGGTCGGCGAACTGCTCGTCGGTCTCACAGGCGATCGCGATCCATTCGTCGTCGCGGCAGGGATACGTGCTGTGCGGCGCAATCCGTGGGTGATAGTTGCCCTGCCGTCCATGATCCTCGCCCGAGATCGAGTACGCCGTCACCGCCTCGCCCGTGAACGACGTAGCAGTCTCCGTCTGAGACAGGTCAATGTGGCAGCCACCCGGCTCGCCCAGGGCGTTCAATCGCCGCCGACGCTCCAGCGCCGAAAGCAATGCCAATGCGCCCATCACTCCCGCCAGCGGGTCGCCGCCGGTCGTGCCGCTGAAAATCGGCTGGTCGTCCGAGTAGCCGGTCAGGTGCGGCAGCCCCGACATCTGCTCCGTCGTATTGGCAAATGCGGTGTAGTGCGACCAGGTTCCGGTCAGCCCGAAACCCGGCATCGAGATCATGATCAGCTCCGGGTTGATCTCCCGCAGCTCCTCGAACGAGAGTCCGAAGTTGCCCATCACGCGCGGCGTGTAGTTCTCGACCAGGATGTCCGCGTCCTTGACCATGTGCCGGATCACGTCCGCTCCCCGCTGGTCGGTCAGGTTCAGCGTGATCCCGTGCTTGTTCCGGTTCACCCAGTTGAATTGCGGCGCCCACTCCCACCAGAAATCATCCGTCGCCCCACCCGCTCGCCATCCATCGATTCGCTGCACCGACTCGACCTTGATCACGTCCGCCCCACCATCGGCGAAGATCAGAGAAGTCATCGGACCCGACATGAACATCGACAGGTCAATCACCCGCAACCCCTCCAGCGGCCGCTCCGGGATCTCGTTCCTCCCCTTCTGACCCCCTCTCCCTCTGGGAGAGGGTTGGGGTGAGGGTCCCTCTGAAGGCCACTTACTCGAGCTGGTCCTCACTTCTTCCGTGTGCTCCCCGAGTAACGGCGTCCGACTGCCGACCGGACGCTCATCCCCAAACATCCAGGGAACCCCCGGCATCCGCACCCGACCTGCCCGTGGATGCTCGAAGTCAAAGAAGAACTCCCGCTCCCGATGAGGCAGCAGATTGACCACCTCGGACATCGTCGGAATCAGACCAAACGGAATGCGCCAGGTCTGCGCGTCGTGGAATACGTCCTCCGCCGTCCGACGGCGGGTCTGCTCGGCCAGTTGAGTGGCCAGGTCCCGCGAATTCTCCATCCGCGACCAGCCGTCCGCGAACAGCGGGTCCTCGATGAACTCTGGCCTACCGAAGATCTGGCAGAGCATCTCCCACTGCGCCTGAGTCAATACGTTTGCTCCGACATAGCCGTCGGAGGTCGGCAGGATGAACGACGGCGACGGTCCGATGTCTGCCCGCCGCGAGCCGCTGCTGCCGGTGTAGTCGTAGCGCTGGACCGGCAGCAGAGCTGCATTCACGGCCGCCTCGATCACCGAGACATCCACATGATCGCCGCGGCCGTGCTTCTGTGCCGCATGCACCGCGATCAACGTGGCCACCGCCGCATACGCGCCGGTCAGCGTCTCAGTCACCGATGCGCCCAGTTGCAACGGCTCCCGATCCTCCCGACCACACAGATACGTGAATCCACCCAGCGCCCCGGCCGTCAGATGGTTCCACTGCCAGTCTGCATAGGGCCCGTCCGATCCGAATCCGGTCACCGTCGTCAACACGACTCGAGGATTGCCCGCCGATAGCTGCTCATAACCAAGCCCACGTGTTGAGAGGCTCGGCTCGGTCTCATGCGAAACGACCACGTCCGCCCACGCAATCAACCTCGACTGCAACGCCAGGTCGTCCGGATCGGACGGGTCGATCACGACACTGCGCTTCGACGTATTCGCGTATAGGAACGGAGCCGACGTTTCGATGTCCTCAGAACCGGCAAACGGACCACGGCGACGCGCCTCGTCGCCCTCGGGCGACTCCAGCTTGATCACATCCGCACCCAGGTCCCCCAGCAGCTTCGCCGCAAACGGCGCAGCCAGCCCCTCCGAGATGTCGAGGACTCTCAGTCCCTCAAGCGCCGTGTTCATCTGTCACCCTCCGCCGAGGACGCACCGATTGTGGCCCGCCCCTCGTCTTGCCACCGATAGCAGACCTGCACACAATCTACTTGGCGCGCACTGCATTCTGACCCCCTCTCCCTGAGGGAGAGGGTGGGGGTGAGGGCCTCCGGGATGCCGACAAGCTTCCAACCTCTGTAACACACAGCACCAAGACCCTCGTGGCAAAGAACTGATGTTCATATATGGTGACCGCAGCCAACCATCCTCCATCGGAAAGCATCCCAAATGACCCGCTCCAGAAACACCCGACTAGCACCGTCCACGACTGCACAGCCGCGACCAAAGGCGACACAACACCGCACAGAATCGAACAAAATCGAACAAAATCGAACAAGCCCGCACACTGAACCCGCCCGAAGAAACCTGAAAAAAGCTGAAAAAACCTGAAAGAACCTGAATGTCCAAACCAACGATCCCCTGCAAAACACTGGAGATCGTCGCCCGAGGCGGACGCAGAAAAAAAGTTGAACGAAAACCTGAAAGCAGGTGAAATCGACGACTGAACCGTCGTCAGTTGCCCGAGCGCTGCTGATGCATCGGCAACTGCGTCGCCATCCGGTATTCGGCCGACTTGTAGTGCGCCTCCAGCTGTGTGCACAGATCGTCCTCGTCGGTCGAGGTGAATGTGACATCTGTGACGTCGCAACGCACGGTCACCTCGGCGGCCTCGGGCCCGGCCTTGCGAAATGCGTCCCTGGCGGTGCGTCTGGCGAGCTGCTCGTGCAGGCGATTGCGAAATCCTGGCATGACCGTGAAACCTTCGGTTGACGCCACATGGCGACGTAGACTCAGCCCAGCGTATGCCAGGGACTGGAGCGAACAATGGTCTGGGAAGCTGAAGTAGAGGAACTGCGTCGGCGAACGGAGTTGTCCATTCGCGGAGGCCCGCCGGATCGCATCGATCGGCAGCATCGGTTGGGACGCCTGACCGTCCGCGAGCGGATCGACGGGCTGCTCGATCCCGGCTCATTCCACGAGGTCGGCGCGCTGGCTGGACTGGGAGAGTACGACGAAGGCGCGCTGGTCGACTTCACGCCGGCCTCCTACGTCATGGGACTGGGCAAGATCGACGGCCGCACCGTCGCCATCGGCGGCGAAGATTTCACCATCCAGGGCGGCTCGGCCGTGTTCCCCATGCAGCGCTCCAAGGGCGGTCTGGGCGGATTTTGCGAGGAACTGGCCGTCGAGTACCGCGTGCCGCTGATCCTGCTGATCGATGGCGCCGGCGCGAACGTGAGCGCGACCAAGAAGATGGGCACGACCTATCTGCCCAACGGCGGTACGAACTTCGTCACTTCGATCGAGGCGATGCGCAACGTGCCGGTCCTCGCCGGCGTGCTCGGCGCGATCGCGGGCGGCCCCGCCGGCCGCGCTTTGATGGTCCATTGGAGCGTCATGACCAGGGGTCGCTCGGCGATGTTCGCCGCGGGTCCACCGGTCGTCAAACGAGGCATCGGCCACGACGTGACCAACGAATCCCTCGGCGGATCGCAAGTCCACGTCCACACGTCAGGCTGCATCGACAACGAAGCTGAAGACGAAGGCGACGCGTTCAACCAGCTCCGCACGATGCTCTCCTTCCTGCCCGACAACGTGAACGAGCTGCCGCCCGCCGCACCGGCGCTCGATGCGCCCGAAGGCGCAGGCGAGAAGCTCATCGACCTCGTCCCTCGCAACACCCGCCGGCCGTACTCGATGTACAAGTTGATCCGTTCAGTGGTCGATGGCGGCGACTACTTCGAGGTCAAGCCACACTGGGGCAACTCAGTGATCACTGTGCTGGCTCGCGTGGACGGCCTCCCGATCGGCATCGTCGCCAATAACCCGCTCAAGAACGGCGGCGCGCTCGACCGGGACGGTTCTGACAAGCAGACCCACTTCCTCGAGCTCTGCAACTACTTCCATATCCCCATCGTCTACCTGGTCGATGTGCCCGGCTTCATGATTGGCGAACAGGCCGAACGCGAAGGCACGCTCCGCTCGGGCATGCGAGCGGTCTGGGTTGGCCTACAGGCCACAGTGCCCCAACTCACCATCGTGATCCGCAAGTGCTACGGCATGGCCGGCATGGCCACGGGGAATCCCCGGCGGCTCAACTACCGTCTCGGCTGGCCATCGGGTGAGTGGGGCTCAATCCCGATTGAGGGCGGCGTCGACGCCGCTTACCGCCGCGAAATCGCGAACGCTGAAGATCCCGACGCCAAACGCGAAGAGATCGAAGCCGACCTGCGCCAGCTGCGCAACGTCTTCCTCACCGCCGAGACGTTCGGCATTGAGGAGATCATCGATCCCCGAAGAACCCGCAGCTACCTCCAACAGTTTGTCGAGCGAGCCTACAAAGTCCTCCCGCACGAGCTCGAATCCAAACCCCTCTACGGCGTCCGGCCCTAGGCGCCCGCTGCGCGCGCGATCAGCACAGCCAGTCCGACGATGAGACAGTACGCAGCGAAGGGCATCAGCGAACGTCCGCGAACGAGCCAGAGCAATGCCTTGATCGCGACCAGCGCGGTCGCGAAGGAGACGAGCATTCCGACTACGAGGGCGACGACGTCAACGGACTCCCGGTCGTCGATCAGAGCAGCAACCGCGAGCACGCCGGCCCCCGTTAGCGCCGGCATCGACAGCCAGAACGCCCAACGCGTCGCAGCCTCTCGAGTGTGTGCCAATGACATGCCGGCAACCATGCACACACCCGAGCGCGAGATGCCGGGCAGAATCGACAGACATTGAGCGATGCCGATGGCCAACGATCGACGCGCATCAAGGCGCGCAAGCGTCACGGTCTCGCGGCTTCGATGCAGCCGCCACTCGGCTCCAGCGATCAAAACACCGGTGACGAGCAGGAACGCCCCCGCCGTCGTGGCGTCCCGCAGTTCGTCCTGCAACGTCGCGTACAGCAGCCCCCCGACGATCACGATCGGAATCGTGCCGATGAAGCCCAGCCAGACAAGACGTCGCGGCCTGAGACCCTCGACCGTTCCTGCATCCGCCTGCAGCCCTATCAGAACGCCGCAGACTTCGCGGCGAAACGCGAAGAGAATGGCGGCCAACGTCCCGACATGTACGGCCACATCGAAGTCAAGGCCGGGATCCTCCCAGCCGAATAGCCATCGCGCCAGCACCAGATGCCCGCTTGAGGAAATCGGCAGAAACTCGGTCAGACCCTGGACGATGGCGAGGACGATCGCTTCTACGATGCTCACATAGACTCCGCTCTGGGATTAGTTCACTGTAGGAGCCGCCATGGAGATCACCGAGGTCATCCGCACCACGTTCGCCGCCCGACAGTTCACCGACGACCCGGTGCCGGACGATGCCATCGAGCGCATGCTCGAGCACGCCCGCTTCGCACCCTCTGGAGGCAACCGCCAGGGCTGGCACGTAATCGTCGTCCGCGACCCGGAGATTCGCGCCGCCATTGCCCAGGCCGCCGAGCGCCCGGCCAAGCGGTACATGGCGATGCAGCAAGCAGGCGAAGGTCCCTGGAACGCCGCCTTCCCCTCGACGGTGACCGACGAGTCGGCGGCCAGCTTGCCCACACCCAGGAGGTTGATGGATCCGTACATCGAAGCGCCGGTCCTGCTCGCGATCGTGGTCGACCTGGGCGTGGTCGCTTCTGTCGACAAGGAGCTGGACCGCGTTGGCGTCATCTCGGGCGGATCCATCTATCCGTTCGTCTGGAGCATCCTGCTGATGGCCCGCAACGAGGGCTTCGGCGGCACCCTGACCACGATCCCAATCGCCAACGAGCCCGAACTCAAGCCTCTCCTCGGTCTGCCCGACCACTACGCCATCGCCGCGTTCCTGCCGATCGGCAAGCCGGTCAAGCAACTGACCAGACTCAAGCGAGGCCCGGTGGAGACCTTCGCGACTATCGACCGGTTCGATGGCGAGACATTTGGCAGTTGAACCATGCGGCCTGAGCGATGACCGTGACGAGGCGCCTGGCGCGGCCGACCATACTTGCGGCGGTGTTGTGCGCTGCGGTCCTGCTTGGAATCGCTTCGGCTGCCGACCCGGTACCCACCTTCTCGCTCGAGGTTCGTGCGCGGCTGCACGACAGCGGGCGGCTGGAGTTCGCCGTACGGACCGAGCAGGGCGTCCAGTTACCCAGCGCCCGCTTCTTGCGAGCCACCGTCGAACATGACAATTGGATCGTCAGTTCCCCGATTGAGGTCAACGGCTTTGATACGCAGGTGATCGCACGGCGTCTGGCCGACGCGCGGACGGAATTTGCCCTACGCCTGGAAGGCGTCAACGTCAGACCGCGTCGCTCCGTGTTCCCTGCTGCGGCTTCGCGAGGGCGCTGGTATCGAACGCAGTCGGTCGTGGTTGAACGATTGGCGAATCCTGAGTCGGCTGACGAACGTGAGTTGCTGGCCCGCGCAGCCGCGATTCGAGCCGAGGCAACGACGCCCGATCTCACCGGTCTGGTCGGCTGGCTCAACGGCGAACCGACCACCATCGCTCGCGAGCTGGCCAAGGGCAATGTCGTCCTGATCGATTTCTGGACGTTCGGCTGCTACAACTGCCAGAACACGCTGCCGTATCTCACAGCCTGGGACGAGAAGTACCGCGAGCACGGCCTCGTGATTCTCGGCGTACATCGACCGGAATTCGCTTACGAGGCAGTCACTGAGAGCATTCTTGACGCCATCGCGCGGCACGGCATTGCGTACTCGGTGCCACTGGACCACGACGTTCGAACCTGGCGCGCCTACCGAAACCGCTGGTGGCCTGCCAAGTACTTGATCGGCCCAACCGATGACGCGGCAATGGGTCTCCGCTACCGCCATATCGGCGAAGGCCGCTACCTGCGGACGGAACGCGAGATCCGCGCCGCGCTGCAGGCCGTTGGTCGGGATCTGAGCGGGGTTCCAATCGGCGTTGATGTAGAGGGCTAGCCGTTAGCCAAGTTGGCCCGCGATGATCTCGTCCAACTCCTGCTTCAGTCGCGGCAGGATCTCGTCGTATGGATAGTGACCGAGCGACTCCTCGCCGCGCTTGAGATTGACCGCCAGCGGACCGCACCAGAGGCCAAGGTCGGCGTCGTCGGTCTCGCCCGGGCCGTTCACGCGGCAGCCCATCACGGCGATCGTGATGTCGTAGTCCGAGGCATATTCGGTCATCGCTTTGACGTCCTGCGCAAGGTCGACGAACTTCTCGTTCTCAACCCGCGAGCACGAAGGACAGGAGATGATGTTCAGCCCCTCGTCGAACTTCGGCGGCACCGAACGGAAACGCCCCGCGGCAATGTCAGAGAGAATGTCGCGCGCGACGTCGATCTCCATGCCCTTGTCGTCGAAGGGCACAGTCAATGAGACGCGCACGGTGTCGCCGATGCCCTGTGTGACGAGTTGCTCGAAGGCGACGCGCGTCTTGATCACGCCCTCCGGTGGCATCCCTGCCTCCGTCACGCCCAGATGCAGCGGGACATCCGGCCGCTCGGCGGCGAACTTCTCGTTGACGTCGACGACTTGCTTCCAATCGGAGTCCTTGAGCGACACGACATACCGGTCGAAGCCCAGTTCATCCAGGAGTCCGCAATGTTCGCTCGCGGAGGCGACGATCGCCGAGACGTGATCGTCCGGATAGCGCTCCAGCATGCGAGGGTCGATCGATCCGCAGTTGACGCCGACCCGGATGGCGCAGTCATTGTCGGCTGCAGTCTCGGCGATGAACGCAACTTTGTCTCTGACTGACTTCGATTTCTCGTGGTGGTGCAGATGTCCGGGGTTGTAGCGAATCTTGTCGACATACGGGGCGACCTGGGTGCAGAGTCGGTAGTTCTCCTGCAAGTCGACAGAGAGCGGAGCCCTGGTCTGTTCCCGTACGGCGGCCAGCGCCTCAACGTCTTTGCGCGAGTCGACCGCCACACGGACCAGATCGGCCCCGGCGGCTTCGAGCAGCTTCACCTGGCGCACCGTGGCCTCGATGTCCTGGGTTCTCGTCGCCGCCATCGACTGCACCACAATCGGGTTACCCCCGCCGATGGTCACGTCACCCACGTTGACCGGTCGCGTCGGGTTGCGGCGCAAGTCGCCGGTCAGCTGAATCGTCTCCGCCATGGATGCCGCCTCTCCCGCAGCTGATCTCTTGCATCGTACCGTTGATGAATGCTCGTCAATGTGATCTTCGTGATCCTCTTTGCCGGCGCCTGGTCGTTCCTGGCGTTGCTCAGCTGGATTGCGCTCAGCCTGCCGCGGCGAGCGCATGGCGCGCTCTGGGCAGCACCATTTGCCTGGCTGGCCGGGATTGGCGGTGGAGCGCTGGTGCCGCTCGCCGGACTCGACAACCAGCTCGGGGTTGGTGTCTCGATGATCTCCGCCCTGGTCTGCTCTGGTCTGTCCTGCTGGCTCAGTTTCCAATTCTGGGACGCGTTCGGTCTGGCTGACAGATTCGCCGGGTGGAGCCGCCGCAATCGCTGATATCGTCGCTCCAATAGCCATCAGACATTGGGATGTCCGCTATGCCCGTCACACGAATGTCAGGGTTGTTTGGCCGCACGCTGCGTGAAGC
>VXTH01000287.1:0-5736 GCA_009837565.1 Chloroflexota bacterium
TTGATTTCGTCAATCGCGCCCTGCCAGTCCTGGCCCGGCTTCCACGATTCGCGAGTCTGGTCAACGGGCATGTTCAGCCTCCCCACTGGTCAAGGTTCGCAGGCAGTTTACCGCCAGGTTCGATGCGTCTAGGAGTCAGGCGACCAGTAGTTGGTCCAGGTCCGGCTGCGGATTCCTTCCGCGACCCGATCGGCAAGCGCTGGACTGTCTGCAGCCACAACCCAGACACTATGCGGCCGGATCACAAGACGCGCGGCCCCGCTCGGGCCGTCCCATCGGTGCAGATTCGCGGGATCGTCATCGTCGGGCAGCGCCTCGAGAGCGGAGTGGCTATAGAACCAGCCTCTGAGTCCGTTGACCGCCTCCCTGTGGTGCGCATCGTGGTCAAACACCACTTGCCAGGTCACGACCTCCGCTGATCCGTCTTGAGATTGCCACAGAGCCATCTGATCCGAACCCCAACCGGTTGCAACAGCCCGAGCCAACGTTGTGAACCTGGTTGTCGTCAGGATCAAGGTGTTCAGCCACTGCTCGCCCATCCGATCGACGATCGGTTCACTCCAATCTGCCTCTGGAAATATCTCTGTGCGCAACCGCTCAAGATCGACGAGTTCCACAGGTTGTTCGTCGAGCCGAAGCTTCTCCGGATGAAGCAGTTGTTCGGTCGACTCGGGCGGATCGAGCAGCAGCGCATCGATGGCTTCCTGACCGCGGTCCTCGCGAAGCGCGGCGAGGACGCTCCTGCCCTGGTCGTATGCGGCGAAGAGATTCTCCGAGTCCTGAGGCGTCAGCGCGTGGTAAGCCCGATACCAAAGGGCCAATTCGGCATTCCGTTCCGGTCCCCACTCAAAGTCGGCCAATAGATTCGACAGCGGCGCATTCAGCAGATACAGCTCGTTCAATGAAGCGTCGCCCTCGACGACCCAGCGGAGCGCCTGGAGCTGATCGGTGGTTTCGACATCCCGATACCAGTCGTGCAGCCGCCAGCCGGTCCACTGATCCTGCAGAAAGTGAACCAGCTCATGGGAGATGACATCAACAAAGACCGCCGGCATTGAGGGTCTTGAGACGATGATCACCTCACCCACGCCGTCTGCGCCCGGTTCGAGCTCGTCCGCGTCGGGGATCTCCCCGTACCAGCCCCAGGCCAGCGTCGCGCTGAGCCAGCTCTGTTCCAGGTCGCTGTAGTCCTCGACATCCTGGCCAAGCAGAATTGCCAGCCGGCTCGCCGGACGGCCCACCGTCCAATCCCGATCCTCGTCCGTCGGGTCTTCCCAGATCTCTTCGAACAGACAGGCGTGATGGCGCAGACTGGTCCGGCTGATCAGAAACACCGGCGGCAGCTCCTGCATGGGGATGCCGCGCACCTGGGCGGTCGCCTCTGCGATGATCCGGACCGCTCGCAGATCTTCGCCTGCCGCAGGAACTAACAGGCTGCGCCAGATGTGCTCTTTGTCGTGGTCGTCGAGCATCGCGCGGAGAGCACCGACCTCGACTTGCTCGTCGCACCAGACGCGTTCGGCCGCAAGGACTTCGAGCATCCGGTCGGCGAAGCGACGCACTGAGCGATAGCTGTAGATGTCCGTTCTGATTGGCTGATCGTCCTCCGAGCCGTCGTCAGGCGCGGTTGCTTCCTCAGCAGCCTGTTGCGCTTGATCCGGGTGCGGAGTTGACTCCTCTGGTGTCTCCAGCGCTCGTGACTCTTGAGTGGCAGTCGGAATCTCGTCGACGCACGCTGCCGAAAATATGGCGGCGAGCCCCAATCCCAGCAGCAGTAGCAGAACGCGAAGCATGGAACGCCCAACCTAACGCGATAGCTCCGGAATCACCTCGCTGCTGAACGCATGCAGTGCGTCCCAGTCCAATGGAGGACGAAGCGTGATGTTCACACGATCGACGCCGGCATCTGCGTAGTCCGCCAGCATGTCGATTGCCTCAGCAGGAGTGCCGACGATTGCGCCGCGCTGGCGGAATGCGTCGCCCGCCGGGCCGAAGACTTCCTCAAAGTGCGCCTGCGCCCTCGGACGGTCCGACTCGTCGGCGGCCAAGTGGAACGAAAGGTTGACGTCGCGCTGGATCTGCGACGGATCGCGACCGACCCGTTCGCACCACTCATCGAGTACGCCCGAGAGTCTCTGCCAGTCAGCGACCGTGAGGTACGGCGCATTCCAGCCGCCGGCATAGCGAGCCACCAGCTGCAGCGTTCGCCGCTCGCCGACGCCGCCGATCCAGATTGGTACCCGATCCTGCAAGGGCTTGGGCTCACAAAGAGCATCATCGAGTTGGAAGTACTCACCGGAGTAGTCGGCTACGGGCTCCTCCCAGAGGGCGCGAAGCACGTGAATGCCTTCCTCCAGACGATCCAGCCGCTTGCCGATTCGATCGAACCGGATGCCGTAGGCCTCGTACTCCTGAACGTTCCAGCCCGCGCCGAGTCCGACGTCGAGGCGGCCATCGGCGAGATGGTCAATCGTGGCCAGTGCATTGGCGAGGACGGCCGGATGGCGGTAGTCCATTGCCAGGACGCAGGTGCCCACACGGACATGCTCGGTGTCGATCGCGAGGGCGGTCAGGCTGGCCAGGCATTCCAGGTACGGCCCGCGCTTCTCGGTCATCGGCGATTCGTAGAAATGGTCGGAAACGTCAACCCAGGTGAATCCAGCCGTGTCCGCCCAACGCCAGAGCTGGCGGCACTCCCCGATTGTCGTGTTCTGCTGCACCAGGTGGATACCGAATTCCATGTCGCTTTGCCCTCCGCCAACCCGGCTTGAGTCGGGTTTCACCTATGGTTGCAGCGAGCACGAAGACCTCATATTGGAGAGACAACATGACGTCGTCGCGAGACGAAGTACTGCTGCAAGCGGAGTTCGATCGGCGGGTGATGGGCTATGGACGGCTCGCCGTCAGCCTGTTGCTATTCATCACCCTGGCGGGCATCCCTCTGATTCCGTTCTGGCTGATCTGGAGCGTGTCCTATCTGCCCAGGGCCTATGACCGCTTCAGCGCCCGCCTGACGCCGACTTCGCTGGAACTGACTCGCGGCGTCTACTTCCGCAGCGACAGCACGATTCCGCTGGACCGGATCACCGACGTTCGGCTGCACGATGATCCACTGATGCGCTTCAGCGGGATTCAAGGGCTCAAGGTCGAGACCGCCGGCCAATCCGGCACGACCGGAGCCGAGGGCAACCTGATCGGCGTCGTTGACGCCCCAGCCTTCCGCGACGCCGTCTTGCGTCAGCGGGAGATCCTCCAGGAGGGCGGACCACCGTCTGCGGCGCCGACGGTCGCCGCGAGCGAAAATGAGTTGCTCGTCGAAATCCGAGACCTGCTCAAGAGCATCGATTCCAAGACCTAAGAAACTCCAGAAACAGCCTTACGAAACAGGTGATTGTCATGCCGGATCAATTCGAAGACTTCCAGGGCCAGGTCGGCGTCACGATCGATGAGTCCGAACCGTGGTGGCCGCTGTTGCCTGAACATGAGCATGGCCCTCGCCCGAACGTGCTGATCATCCTGTTCGATGACATGGGATTCGCGCATCTGAATTGCTACGGCTCGACCATCGATACGCCGAACATCAATCGGTTGGCCGACGAGGGTTTGCGCTACTCCAACTTCCACGTGACTCCGCTGTGCTCGCCGACTCGGGCGTCGTTGATGACCGGGCGCAACCACCACGCGGTGGGGATGCGGACGATCGCCAACTTCCACGACACCGGGTTCACCAATATGCGCGCGTCCGTGTCAAAGCACTCGGCGACGCTTGCCGAGATGCTGCAGGCACGCGGTTACGCCACTTACATGGTCGGTAAGTGGCACCTCAGCCCGGCCGAGGAGAACGGCCCCGCCGGACCCTACGAGAACTGGCCGCTACAGCGCGGATTCGATCGCTACTACGGCTTCCTCTCCGGCGCGACCGACCAGTTCTATCCGGAACTGACGCACGACAATCACCACATCCTTCCGCCCAAATCACCAGAAGAGGGCTATCACGTCACCGAAGACCTGGTCGACAACGGCATCTCCTTCCTGCGCGACAAGCAGTCGCACCGACCCGATCAACCCTTCTTCATGTACTTCGCCCTGGGCGCCGTCCACGAGCCGCACCAGTCGCCGCCCGAGTACGTCGAGAAGTACCGCGGCCGCTTCGACGCCGGCTGGGACGAGGTACGCCGGGAGTGGTACGAACGGCAACTGGCCAGCGGAATCATTCCTCCGGACACCGAACTGGCTGACCGGAATCCAGGAGTCAAGCGCTGGGAAGACCTGTCCGACAACGGCAAGCTCTTCGCGGCGAGGCTGTTCGAAGCATTCGCCGGCTTTCTCGATCACACCGATGCGCAGCTCGGGCGACTGCTTCAACACCTGGAGGACTCGGGACTGCTCGACAACACCATCGTCGTCCTGACCTCGGACAACGGAGCCTCGGGCATGGGCGGACCGATGGGCATGCTCAGCATCGTCGCGGGCGGCAACGGCATCTCGACGAACGATGGCGAACTGATGCTACGGGGGCCCGGTCGCCCTCCCGCGACTGAGGAGGCCGAACGGCTGGAGGCCTGGCAGTCACGACTGGGAGACATCGGCGGGCCGCGGAGCTGGACCGACATTCCCTGGGGCTGGGCGCAGGTCGCCAACACGCCGCTGCGCTGGTACAAAAGCGACGCCCACGGCGGCGGTGTTCGCGTGCCGCTGATCGTTCGCTGGCCGGAACGGGTACCGCAAGGACAGATCCGTGATCAGTTCCACTACGTGACCGACATCGTGCCGACGGTTCTGGACGTACTGGGAGAGTCGGTGCCAGACAGCTACAAGGGGCTCGCCCAGATGCCGGTCCACGGCAAAAGCATGGCCTACACCTTCAAGGATCCCGACGCCGAATCGAACAAGGGCGTGCAGTATTTCGAAATGTGGGGCCACCGCGCGATCTGGATGGATGGCTGGAAAGCGGTCACCCGCCACTTCCGCGGCAGGCCATACGACGAGGACGATTGGGAACTGTTCAATCTCGCCGAGGACTTCTCTGAGACAAACAACCTCGCCGGCCAGGAACCGGAGCGCCTGCAGAAGATGATTCACCGCTGGTGGATCGAGGCGGGACGCTACAACGTGCTGCCGCTCGACGACCGGACGATCACCGGCGGCCCAAGCCAGCGGCCGGGGAATCCGCACGACGGCCTGCACTATCGCTACTACCCGCCGACCGCCCACCTACACGGTCGGGTCTCGCCCATGCTCCAGCTCGGCGACTGGAAGATCACGGCGGAAGTCGAACGAGAGAGCACGGACCAAGAGGGAGTGCTGTTCGCGCACGGCAGCATGGCCGGCGGTGTCTCGTTCTACATCCAGGACAATCGGCTCTGCCTGGACTTCAACTCGCGGGAAGACGTCACCGTTGGTCGGAGCGATTCTGAGCTTCCGGCTGGAATGACAACTGTGTCGGCAACGCTTGCCTCGAGCGCCGACAAGTCCGGCGTCGTGACACTCTTCGTAGACGGCGAAGAATCAGGAACGATCGCGATTCCCGACACCAGCGGTATCGCCGTGCGCGGCGGCGCCGACATCGGCGCCGATCATTACTCGCCCACTACCGGCAGCTACGATGCGCCGTTCGAGTTCGCGGGCACCATCCACGTCCTCGATATCCGGGTAACGCCCAAGGGCACATTGCCACGACCACAGACCCCCAGAGAGGCAAGCGAATCGGGCTGAAGCGGATTCTGAACTCCGTCG
>VXTH01000287.1:5746-8313 GCA_009837565.1 Chloroflexota bacterium
CTCCGTCGTGGCCGCGCCTGATACGCACTTCGCCGAGCCTGATCGCCTATCTTGCGCCTCGATTCGATTCGAAGCGACAGGCGAATGAGATGTCAGAACAGTTTGAAGATTTCAGAGGCCAGGTAGGTGTCACCTTCGAGGAGTCGGAACCCTGGTGGCCGTTGCTGCCCGAAGATGAGCATGGCCGTCGGCCGAATGTGCTGATCATCCTCTTCGACGACATGGGCTTCGCCCATCTCGGCTGTTACGGCTCGACGATCGATACCCCCAACATCGACAAACTGGCCGACGAGGGCCTGCGCTACTCCAACTTCCATGTGACGCCGCTCTGCTCGCCGACCCGGGCCTCGCTACTCACGGGCCGCAATCACCACGCCGTGGGCATGCGCACGATCAGCTTTCACGACACCGGGTTCACCAACATGCGATCCGCGGTCTCGAAGCACTCGGCGACCCTGGCGGAGATGCTGCGGCCGCGCGGCTATGCGACCTACATGGTCGGCAAGTGGCACCTCAGCCCGGCCGAGGAGAACGGCGCAGCCGGTCCCTACGATCACTGGCCGCTGCAGCGAGGATTCGACCGCTACTACGGCTTCCTCGCCGGCGCGACCGATCAGTTCTATCCCGAACTGACCGAGGACAACCGACACATCACTCCGCCCAGCCGTCCCGAGGACGGCTATCACATCACGGAGGATCTGGTCGACCATGCGATTCAGTTCATCAGGGACAAGCAGTCGCATCGGCCTGAGCAGCCGTTCTTCACCTATCTCGCTCTCGGCGCCGTGCACGAGCCGCACCAATCCCCGCGCGAGTACGTCGAGAAATACCGAGGTCGCTTCGACGCCGGCTGGGACGAGATCCGCCAGGAGTGGTACGAGCGTCAACTCGCCAGCGGAATCATCCCGCCCGACACGAAGCTGGCCGACCGAAACCCGGGCGTCGAGCGCTGGGACGACCTCTCCGAAGACGCCAGGCAATTCGCCGCACGGCTCTTCGAAGCGTTCGGAGCGTTCCTCGACCACACCGACGCGCAGCTCGGCCGCCTCTTTGAGTACCTGGAAGACTCGGGACAGCTCGACAACACCATCGTCATGCTCACGTCGGACAACGGCGCCTCCGGCATGGGCGGGCCGATAGGCATGTTCAGCCTGGCCCAGGGCGGCCATGGCATTTCCTCCAACGAGGGCGGCTTGCTCAACATTCCGATGGGCGACCAGGGATCGATGCACGACGAACGCCTGGCCGCCCTGCAAGCGCGACTCGATGACGTCGGCACGGCGCGCAGCTGGACCGACGTCCCCTGGGGCTGGGCCCAGGTCGCCAACACACCGCTGCGCTGGTACAAGAGCGACGCGTACGGCGGCGGGATCCGCGTACCGCTGATCGTTCGCTGGCCGGAACGCGTGCCTCAGGGTCAAATCAGGAACCAGTTCCATCACGTGACCGACCTGGTACCGACCGTGCTCGATGTACTCGACGAGGAAGCTCCGAAAGCACACCAAGGGCTCGCGCAGATGCCGATCCACGGCAAGAGCCTGGCCTACACGTTTGCGGACCCCGACGCGCCGTCGAACAAGGGCGTCCAGTACTTCGAGATGTGGGGCCACCGCGCGATCTGGATGGACGGCTGGAAAGCCGTCACCCGACATTTCCGCGGCACCCCGTTCGGGGAAGACCAGTGGGAGCTGTTCAACCTCGAGGAGGACTTTTCCGAGCTCCACGACCTGTCCGGCGAACAGCCCGATCGCCTGCAGCGCATGATCGACCGCTGGTGGATCGAAGCGGGCCGCTACAACGTGCTCCCGCTCGACGACCGACTACCCACGCTGGGCCTCCCCAGCCCGAAGCCCGGCGGACCGCACGAGGGTCTGCACTACCGCTTCTACCCGCCCGTCTCTCACTTGCATGGCCGCGTCGCGCCGGTCATCCACATCGGCGACTGGCAAATCACCGCCGAGATTGAGCGCACCAGCAGCGACCAGGAGGGCGTGCTCTACGCCTCTGGCAGCATGGCCGGCGGCGTCTCGCTCTACGTGCAGGACAACCGCCTCTGCCTCGACTACAACTCGCGTGAGAATCACACCATCGGCCGATCCGACGCCGAACTGCCGATCGGCAAGTCGACCCTGTCGGCCAGGATGACCTCGAACGAGGCCAGGGAAGGTGTTGTGAACTTCACGGTCAATGGCCGAGACGCGGGGCAGGTGGAGATCGCAGACATCACGGGAATCGGCGTGAGAGGCGGCGCGGATGTCGGAGCCGACAACTACTCCCCCGTCTCAGACACCTACGCAGCCCCCTTCGAGTTCACCGGAACGATCCACGTCGTAGATGTCAGAATCGAGCCGAAGGTCAAACTGCCAAGGACGATGACGCTTGAGGAGGCGTCGGAGGCCGGCTGATAAATTCGCCAGTGTCAGCTTCGGTGAGTCGATAAGCGCAGCGTCCCCCGCCAAAACGCCCGGGCCGCCACGCCGGGCCCCCCCGGTGAGTTAACCCCCTCCCGGCCTCAGAACCATGCCAGGGGGCGCCCCCCGCACCATGCCCGACTGCATTTTTACCTC
>VXTH01000287.1:8323-11536 GCA_009837565.1 Chloroflexota bacterium
CACCGGACTTTCCCGTTTGTGGGGGGGGCGGTGGCGGGTTTAAAAATTCCCCTGGGCCCGCTTGGGTGTGTCTATACGCCCAGGGCCCCCGGCATACCGGCGGGGGACGCAAGGCGGGTACCCAGAGTTGAGTTAACCCCGTCCGTGCCTGAGAAGCTTGCCTGGGGTCGCCCCCGTCTCCTTGCCGTCCTGCATTGTGACCTCGCCGTTGACGAGGATCCACTTGTAGCCGTGCGGCTTCTGGACGCGGCGCCATTCGCCTCCGGGGAAGTCGAAGACGATCTCGCCCTGGAACTCGGGATCGAGTTTCAGTTCGTCGAGGTCGTAGACCACGACGTCGGCCGGGGCGCCCTCGACCAATGAGCCACGATTGGTGAAGCCTCCCGCGCGGGCCGGCAGATAGGACAGCCGGTAGTGCGCTTCCTCGAGTGTGATCTTTCCGGTGTCGCGGACCATCCACATGAGGAAGTCGGTCGGGTATGAGCCTGCGGTGAGGAACTTGGTATGCGCGCCACCGTCGGAGACGCCCGGAATCGTGTACGGCGATTCCATGATCTCGGCCATGTGATCCTCGTTGGCGTTGGTGACTTCGGTCAGGAACTCGGCTTTGAGATCGGTGGCGAGGGCCAGATCGAGCATCGCATCGATCGGATGCTTGCCCATCTTCTCGCCGACCTGAGCCAGCGTCAGACCGACGTACTCCTCCAGCTCGGGCTTCGCCTCAAGGTGCTGGATCATGACCCGCTCGATCGATCCGCCGATGGCCTGCGTCTGCCCCAGCTTCTCGATCGCATCGTCCATCTCATCCTTAAGCCGCTGCCGCACATCCGGATCGGCGAACTTGGACATCTTCTCTTCGATCGTGCCGGTAGTGGCGTAGTTCCAGGCCGGTGACGAGTCGTAGAGGTTCCAGTCCTCAAGCGTGTAGGCGAAGGCCGAGCGGATCGTAAAGGCCTGACCGAAGATGCGCTCGCCGCGGTCGTTGCACTCATGCAGCCACTTGAGCGACTTGGTGTGAGCGTCCGGCCGCTGCATGCTCGGCGCGATCACGTTGTGCAAGATCGGCCGTCCCGAGACCTCGGCCAGCTTCGCCTCAAAGGCGAGGTCCGACTTGATGTCGCCCGTCGCCTGAGTGATCTGGATGAAGCCTTCGTCGCGGTCGCGCAGGACTTCGGCCAGCGCCAGACACTCGTTGTCCGACATGATGTCGGTCACCATCGGCGTGCCGTCGTAGTCGGCCTGGACCGAGTTCTCACCCAGCCGCTGGGTCGACCAGCCGCAGGCGCCGGCGTCCATCGCCTCGTGCAACAGACGCTGCATTTCTGCGATCTCGTCGTCGGTCGCGCGACGACTCTTGGCCGCCTTGAGGCCCATCACCCAGATCATCAACGGGGCGATCGGCATGTAGGAGAGGCAGTTCACGCCCTTGGGAATCCGATCGAGCGTGTCGAGCCACTCAGGGAAGGAGATCCAGTCCCAGAGCATGCCTTCCTTCATCGAGTCGAAGGGAATCGCCTCTGTGCGCGACATGGTCAGCATCGCGCGGTCGCGCTCCTCTGCACGCACCGGCGCGAAGCCGAAGCCGCAGTTGCCCAGCACCACCGATGTGACGCCGTGCCAGCCTGAGATCGTGCAGTATGGATCCCACTGGATTTGCGCGTCGTAGTGCGTGTGCAGGTCGACGAATCCGGGCGCGACGATCATGCCATCGGCTTCGAGGAGTTGATCGGCGTCAGCTGGGTCCATCTTGCCGCCGATCTGCGCGACCACACCGTCCTTGATCCCAACGGCGCCAACAAATCGCGGGACACGGGTCCCGTCGACGACCGTGCCGCCGCGAATCAAAACGTCAAACTTCGCCATCTCAGTCTCCTTGTGCTGCTGGTTCCCGTTTCAGGTGAGTATGAGCGATCAGCCGCGACCGTGTCGCAGCAACTTGCCTGGTGTGCTGCCGGTCGATTCTCCGTCTTCGAACGTGACTTCGCCGTTGACCAGGATCCAGCGGTAGCCGTCTGGTCGTTGCACCCGACGCCATTCGCCGCCGGGGAAGTCGTAGACAATCTCGCCGGTCCACTCCGGCGTGATGTTGAGTGCGTCGAGGTCATAGACGACCACATCGGCAGGCGCGCCTTCGACCAGCGTGCCGCGATCCCGGAATCCGGCCGCGCGGGCGGGCAGATTGCTCAACCGGTAGTGCGCCTCTTCCAATGTGAGTTGGCCGGTGTCGCGGACCAGCCACATGAGGAAGTCGGTCGGATACGAGCCCGCCGTCAGGAACTTTGTGTGGGCGCCGCCGTCTGAAACGCCGGGGATGCAGTACGGCGAGGTGATCATCTCCGCCGTCCATTCGTCGTTCTGCTCGCGCATCGGCGTGAGGAACTCGGCTTGCAGATCGGTCTCCAGGGCGAGGTCGAGCATCGCGTGCACCGGGTGGTAGCCGCGAATCTCAGCGACCTGACCCACCGTCATTCCAACGAACTCTTCCAGTTCGTCCTGGTGTGCCAGATCCTGGATCAGCAATTCCTCGATCGGTCCGCCGAGCGCCTGGGTCTGGCCGAGTTTCCTGATCGCCTCGTCGATCTCGGCGATGATCCGCTCTCGCACCTCGGGGTCGGCCATCTTGGCTTTGCGCTCATCGCGGGTGCCGGTCGTCGCGTAGTTCCAGGCCGGCGAGGAATCGTAGAGGTTCCAGTCCTCCAGCGTGAAGGTGAATGCGGCGCGGATCGTGGCCGCCTGGCCGAAGATGCGCTCGCCGCGGGCGTTGCACTCTTCCAGCCACTTCATCCGGTTGCGATGCAGGTCGGGATTCTTCGGGTTGACGGCGATCAGGTTATGCAGGATCGGCCGCTTCGCCGCCGCCGCCAGCTCCGACTGGAATTCCAGGTCCTTGTCCAGGTCGCCTGTGAACTGGGTGATCTGGATGAAGCCCTCGTCGCGTTCTGCCAGGACCTCTGCCAGCGCGAGGCACTCGCTGTCCGACATGATGTCAGTCACCATCGGCGTGCCGTCGTAGTCGGCCTGGACCGAGTTCTCTCCCAGCCGCTGCGTCGACCAGCCGCAGGCGCCCGCGTCCATCGCCTCGTTGAGCAGACGCTTCATCTCGGCGATTTCTCCATCGTTGGCGCGCCGCGACTTAGCCGCTTCGAGGCCCATGACCCAGGTCATCAGCGGCGCGAGCGGCATGTAGGACTGGCAGTTGACGCCCTTGGGGAT
>VXTH01000314.1:0-11526 GCA_009837565.1 Chloroflexota bacterium
CGCCAAGAACTGCAGATCGACGGATCAGATGGCGCGACCCCTGAAGATCTGATCAAGACGAGCTACCAGGGCGCGCGCTACTCGTTTGGCTATCCCGCCTGCCCCAATCTGGAGGATCAGGCGTTGCTCTGGCAGTTGTTGGATCCGGAGCGGATCGGTGTGTCACTCAGCGACGAGTTCCAGATGCACCCGGAGCAGTCGACGTCCGCGCTGATCGTCCATCATCCTGAAGCCCGCTACTTCAGCATTTGAGGCAAGGAGAGGATCGATCGCACTTCGGCGCGATAGGATGCTCACGGTTGAAGTTGTTTGGACCGGGAGACGCAGGGTGAAGACGAAGGCCGGCTATGGCTGATCTCTTCCGACCCCGTTGGCGCGAGGGCGACGACCCGTTCCGACGGATCGTCGTGCAGACGACGTTGCGGTTCATGGAGGTCGAGGCCGCCGGCGGCATCGTCCTCGTCTTCGCCGCAGCCGTGGCGTTGATCTGGGCGAATCTCGACTTTGGCTCCTACGACTCCTTCTGGCATACACACATCAAACTGGACCTCGCCATCTGGTCGTTCGATCAGTCGCTGCAGCACGTCGTCAACGATGTCTTGATGGTCGTGTTCTTCCTGGTCGTCGGCGCCGAGATCAAGCGCGAGTTCACGCACGGGGAACTGCGCAATCCTCGCCAGGCGGCGCTGCCCCTTGTGGCCGCGCTGGGCGGCATGGTCGTTCCCGCGGCGCTGTACGTCGCGCTCAATGCTGGCGGCGAGGGGGCATCCGGATGGGGGATTCCGGTTGCGACCGACATCGCGTTTGCTCTCGGTGTGTTGGCCCTCGTCGGTCGTGGCGTGCCAGTTCAGCTCAAGGTGTTTCTGCTCACCCTCGCGGTGGCCGACGATGTCGGCGGCATCCTGATCATCGCGATCTTTTACTCCGACTCAATCCAGATCGAGTGGATCCTGGGCATGGTCGGGGCGATTGCCTTCCTCCTACTGCTCAAGCGAGCAGGGTTCCGCCATTTCGGCATTCATGCCATTGGTGGAGTGTTCCTGTGGCTCACGCTCTGGGAAGCGGGTGTGCACGCCACGCTTGCCGGCGTGATCCTGGGGCTGATCGTCCCGGCCGATGCGCTCTACGACGACAAGGGGATTACACGACGGATCGACTACCTGCTGCAGCGTCTGCGCTATGTCCAGGAGGATCCCGATCCCGCCGTGCGCGAGCACGACTCCCACGAGGCGCTCCGCAACGTCGAGCACGTCGCCCGCGAGGGGTTGAGTCCGCTGGAGCGTCTGGAAGAGGGGATGGCGCCCATTTCGGCGTTCGTGGTCGTCCCAATCTTCGCGCTGGCCAACGCCGGCATCCATATCACCGGCGAGAGCATCGATGCCGCCTTGAGTTCCAACATCGCCTGGGGCATCTTTCTCGGTCTGCTGCTGGGCAAGGTTGTTGGAATCGTCGGCGCGTCAGCACTGGCGATCCGGCTCGGCATTGCGTTCAAGCCCGAGCAGCTGCGGTGGTCCCATCTCGGCGGCGCAGCCCTGCTAGCAGGCATCGGCTTTACGGTTGCCATTTTCATCGCCAACCTGAGTTTCGGGTCGGGAGAGACGGATCTACTCGAGGGCGCAAAGATCGGCATCTTCGCCGCGTCGATCGTCGCTGCAGTGCTGGGATTCGCCATGCTCCGCTGGGTGAGGCCGCGTTACTGACCGCTCCGTTCGCTTGGAGGGTGTGCGCTACACTTTTTGCGGTTGAGCGCCCTTCCGGTGTCTGTCGGCACGGCGTCACCTGTTCGATCTGTTGTGTCAAATCGGGCGCTCCCGAGCCCCAAACTGTTGAGGAGGCGGACTACGTGCAAGCGGTCAAATATGCCCGCGCCGAGAGCGTGGAAGAGGCAGTCAGCCTGCTGCAAGACGGGGGCGCTGGCGCCCGTCCTCTGGCAGGCGGAACCGATGTCATCGTGCAGGCCCGTGAGCGAACCCGCGACATTGACGTGTTTGTCGACATCAAGCACATCTCTGAAGTGGTCGCGATTGAACATGGCAGCGACGGCAGCCTGACGATTGGCGCGGCGACTCCGTGCTACGAGATCTACGGCGATGATTCCATCGCCGAGAATTTTCCAATCCTCGTCGATTCGACCTCGCTGATCGGCGGCACCGCAATCCAGGGCCGGGCCTCGCTCGGCGGCAACCTGTGCAACTCTTCACCGGCGGCAGACGGCATCCCGTCGCTGATCGTTCTTGAGGCGCAGGTCGAGATCGCCGGACCGAACGGCCGCCGCACCGTGGCGGTTGAAGACTTTTGCACCGCTCCGGGCCAAAACGTTCTGGATAGCGGCGAATTCGTTGTCAAGCTGCACTTTCCCGCGCCCGCCGAGAGTTCAGGAGCGCGTTTTTTGCGTTTCATCCCGCGTAACGAGATGGACATCGCGGTCGCCAATGCCGCCACCCAGCTTCGGCTCGACGCCGATGGCAGCGTGGCCTGGGCGCGAGTGGCGGTCGGGGCGATCGCCCCGACTCCGCTGTTGGTGGCGGACGCCGCAGCAGCAATCGTCGGACAACCGCTGAGCGAAGACACGATCGCTGCGGCTGCTGCGGCCTCAAGTGCCGCGGCCAGACCGATCACCGACATGCGCGGCAGCATTCGCCAGCGAGTCCATCTCGCCGGCGTGCTGACCGAGCGCACCATCCGCCAGGCCGCCGAGCGGGCCGCCTGATCGAGCCAGTTTCCAGCAACGACAAGGGACAGGTATTCAATGGCCACCGAACACATCGTCGTCAACTGCACGATCAACGGCGAAAACACCACCTTCCTCGCCAATGAGCGCGACTCACTGCTCGAGGCGTTGCGCGACCGCATCGGACTGACCGGCGCCAAAGAGGGTTGCAACAACGGCAACTGCGGCGCCTGCTGCGTCAACATGGATGGGCGGATCGTCAACAGCTGCCTCGTCATGGCCGCGGAGTGCGAGGGAACAGAGATAGGCACCGTTGAGGGTCTCGCCTCGGGCGACCAGCTCTCGCCGCTGCAGAATGCGTTTCTCGAACAGGCCGCGCTGCAGTGCGGCATCTGTACGCCAGGCTTCCTCGTCGCGGCCGAGGCTCTGCTCGAACAGAACCCCGACCCATCGGAGCATGAAATCCGATACTGGCTGGCCGGCAATCTCTGCCGCTGCACCGGCTACGACAAGATCGTCAAGGCGGTCCAGCAGGCCGCCGGCCAGAGCATCGTCTAGCGAAAACCCAGACTCAGACCAGAGAGGATCCTTCGCATGGTCACCGCACAGTCGCAACCACAGTCGAAAGAGACCGAACAGTACAACGTGATCGGCACCCGACCGATTCGCCACGACGGCGTCGACAAGGTGACCGGCGCGGCACAGTACGGAGCAGACATCAACCTGCCGGGAATGCTCGCCGGCCGCGTCCTGCGCAGTCCGCACGCGCACGCACGGATTGTCAGCATTGACACGTCGAAGGCTGAGGCGCTCGCGGGCGTGCTCGCCGTGATCACCAACGCCGACTTCCCCCGCGCCTCCGACGAGGTGATCGACACCGGTGAGGGCACCGCGCAGCTCAACTGGGTGCTGGACAACGTGATTGCATCGGACAAGGTTCTCTACAAGGGCCACGCCGTCGCCGCCGTTGCGGCGACCGATCACCACATCGCCGAGGACGCGGTCGAGCTCATCGAGGTCGAGTACGAGCTGTTGACTCCGGTGCTCGATGTGCGCGACGCGATGGTGGATGGATCGCCGCTGCTCCACGATGGCCTGCACACCGGCGAAATGGACGGCTCCAAGAGCGACAACGCAAGCAACACCGCCTCGCATCTGCAGTTCACCAAGGGTGACCTTGACTCTGGATTCGCCGACGCGGACGTGGTGATCGAGCGCGAGTTCGAGACCTCGATGGCGCACCAGGGCTACATCGAGCCGCACAACGGCACCGCTTACTACCGCGCCGACGGCACGCTTGACGTCTGGACCTCGACGCAGGGCGCATTCGTCGTCCGCGACTCCGTCGCGCCGCTGCTTCAGCTTTCACCCTCGCAGGTGAAGGTCACGCCGATGGAGATTGGCGGCGGATTCGGCGGCAAGATTCCGGTCTACCTCGAACCGTTGGCCGGGCTGCTCTCGCAGAAGACCGGTCGCCCGGTCAAGCTGACCATGAACCGCGAGGAAGTGCTGCTCGCCACCGGCCCAACCTCGGGTACGTACATGCGGGTGCGGATGGGCGCCAAGCGGGACGGCACGATCACGGCCGCCGACGTCCACCTCGCCTTCGAGGCTGGCGCGTATCCCGGCTCGCCGGTCGGCGCCGGTGCGATGTGCGCGCTGGCTCCCTATGACATCCCCAACCAGCGCATCGACGGTTACGACGTAGTCGTCAACAAGCCGAAGACGGCCGCCTACCGCGCGCCCGTCGCTCCGCAGTCCGAGTTTGCTACCGAGTCAGTGTTGAACGAGCTCGCCGAAGAACTGGGCCTCGACCCGCTCGAAATGCGCCTGCAGAATGCCTGTGAAGAGGGCGCGCAGCGCGCCGATGGGTTCACCTACGGCATTATCGGCAATGTCGAGTGTCTGCAGGCAGCGCAGGAGTCTCCGCACTGGCAGTCGGAGCTCCAGGGACCGAATCGGGGCCGTGGCATCGCTCAGGGATTCTGGTTCAACATCGGCTTCGAGTCTTCGGCCTACGCGCAGGTCAACGGCGACGGCAGCGTTCCGCTGGTGCTCGGCTCGACCGATATCGGCGGCACCCGCGCCTCGATCGCGATGCAGCTCGCTGAAACACTCGGTATCTCTGCCGAAGACGTGCATCCTCACGTCGTCGACACCAACTCGGTTGGCTACACACAGGTCACCGGCGGGAGCCGGACGACCTTCGCCGGTGGCTGGGCGGCATACGAATGCGCCATGGACATCCGCCGCCAGATGGAAGAGCGCGCCGCCCAGATCTGGGAGTGCGACGCATCCGACGTCAGCTACGGCGATGACGCGATCATTCGCGGCCCGGCCGATGAAGACGGCAACGACCAGCAGTTCACGTTCAAGGAACTCGCGGCTCAGCTTGTCACCTCCGGTGGCCACATTGTCGGCCGCGCCGACGTGAACAAGACCTCCAGCGGTCCCGCCTTCGCGACTCACATCGTCGATGTCGAGGTCGACCCGGACACCGGCAAAGTCGACGTGCTCCGCTACACCGCCGTTCAGGACGCCGGTACCGCAATCCACCCGGCCTACGTCGAGGGACAGATGCAGGGCGGAGTCGCGCAAGGCGTCGGCATGGCGCTCAACGAGGAGTACTACTACGACGACACAGGCGACCTCAAGAACGCCAGTCTGCTCGACTACCGCATGCCGACGGCGCTCGACCTGCCGATGATTGACTCAATCATCGTCGAGGTACCGAATCCCGGACACCCGTACGGCGTCCGCGGGGTCGGTGAGGTGCCGATCATTCCGCCGGCTCCGGCGGTCCGTGCGGCGATCGCCAACGCCATCGGCGTGCATATGAACGAGCTGCCGATGTCACCGCGCGCCATCCTCGACGCCACCGTGCTCGGCGGCGACTAGTTCGTCTTCCCCTCTCTCCCTCTCCCACCGGGAGAGGGTCAGAGCTTGCGCCCGCGAAGGCGGGGGGTGAGGGCACCGATGATCACCGTCCTCATCCCGCAGCCGCTCAGGACCCTCACCAACGGTGAGTCGGTCCTGACGGCTGAGGGTCACAACATCCGCGCGGTCATCCGAGACCTCGCACCGCGCTATCCCGAACTTACCGACCGTCTGGTGGACGGAAGCAAGATCGGCCGTGGCATCTCCCTGGCGATCAACGGAGACGTTGTCTCGACCGGCCTGATCACCAGGGTGCCCGAGGGTGCAGAGATCGCAATCGTCCCACAAATCAGCGGGGGGTCGAGAGACTATCGGCCCGCCGTTAGCACCGCGATCGAGGCGGTGAAGCCGTGCAGGTAGTTATCGCCTCCGACCGGGCCGATTTCTCCATTGCAGAAGAACCCGGCCGTTGGCACCGGGCCGAAAATCTCCGACAACGCTGACGCGTCGTGATCGGGTTCTCCGAACAGACCTCGGCCTCGGCCGTTGCAGGAGCAGAGCAGGGCGCCAAGCACTTCCTCGTCAGGCTCCAGCGCGTCCCGCAAGTCCGAGAGGCGCGCTCGCAGATCATCGTCGGCTGCTTGTGCATCCCTGAACTGGAACTGGAACGTTTGCCCGACCCGAGGGATTGCGTTGATCGCGACTGTGCCCGATTCACGGTCGGCGCCCATTACGTTGCGGATCAGGAAATCGCCGCGTTCGTGCGTCTCCTTGTATTCATTCATTGCCAGTCCGACCAGCAGATTGCGCGCAGCCCGCTCGCGGGTCGACTCGTCCAGCTCCCAGAGCGTCTCCTGCAGGACCTCCAGGGCCGGCCTGGAGCCCAGCGACTTGACCGTGTTGGCTTCGCACTCGGTCACGATCCACGGTTGGCCAAGCGGCTCGGCGCCCTGGGCGACCACCGGTTTGACCGACACACCGCTCAGTCCCATCATCACCGCGCCGCCCATCAGCGCCTGGTCGTCGATGAAGACCGCACAGCCTTGCTGCTGACTGTGTGACGACGCCATCCCGCCCAATAGCGTGATCTCTGGCCGCAGCTGCTGCAAGTGCGCGACAAGTTGATCGGTCATGATCGTGAACGGATTGCTGAAGAAGAGCCAGACATCGGGGCCGTCTTGCAATGGTGCGAAGACGTCGTCGGACATCGACTGAGGGTCAACCGCGATCGGCGTCAGCTCGGCCCCCGGCAGTGAGAGGCCAAGCACGGCGATGGCCGAGCCCTCTTCGGCTTCCAGCGATGATCCGATCACGCTCTGGCCGGAAGCGCCAATCAGATGCTGGGCGCCGGTCCGCTCTCGCAATCGAGTGATGATCTCGTCATAGTGGGCGGCGTAGCGGGAATCGACAAAGACCATCAGAAGGTCCGGTGCGTCGTTCAAGTCCAGGCCCTTCAGGGCGGAGTCGCAGGCTGCCTCCCACTCTGCTTCGAAACCGACGGCGGCCGATGCGCCGGCGGTCGTTGTCTGTACGGTTGCCTGTCCGGGACCGCTTGAGCGACGGATCGTGTCATCCGATGTTGCAGTTTCGTTAGACATTTGAGCAAGTCCTTCGCCAAGGGTGCGGGTAGCAAACCAAAGGGTAACCTGCTGACATGACCAACATGACTGATACAGATTCAAGTAGCGACAAATCCGACCAATCTGAACCTGACGATCTTTCTGCGGACGAGTTATCTCATCTGGCAGATGCCGCTCGAGCGTTGGCGCAACGCGGCGGCGACATCTTGATGGATCGCTTTCACGCGACGATTGAAATCTCGTTCAAGGGACAGAACGCGCACGATCCGGTGACCGAGGTCGACCACGCCATTGAAGACTTGATCCGAGACGAAGTCCATCGCCAATTCCCCAGCCACGGAGTGCTGGGTGAGGAGCGTGACAATGGCGGTCCGCTCGATGCCGACATCGTCTGGGTGATCGATCCGCTCGACGGCACATCGAACTTCATCAATGGCATCGGCATGTTTGCCTGTTCGATCGGCATTTTGCACCGGGGCAAGCCCGTTGCGGGTGCGATGTGGTTGCCATCCAATCGCTTCCTGACGCCGGGCGTCTACCACGCCAGAGCGGGGCACGGGCTGATGTTCAATGGTGAGGAAGTCGATTGCGGTGCGCCGGCATTGCAAGCAGCATCCCGATTGAGCACCGTGCCCGCCGGTACCGGCGGCGTGACCGGACCGGCGGGCCGTCGCTTCGGTATCGCGCGGACCTTTGGCAGCACGGCGACGGAGTTGGCCCTGGCGGCTGAAGGCTCGGTCCAGATGGCGCTGTTCGACGGGTCACGGATCTGGGACGTCGCCGGGGGCGTCGCGCTGTGTATCGCTGCTGGCCGAGCCGTCTACACCAAGCCCAGGCGCGCTGATGCCGGATGGCGGCCGTTCACACACTTCTGTGATCGGGTCGAGGGACCGGTCACGATGTCGAAGCTGCGTGCCTGGAGCGATCCGCTGGTTGCCGGGGACGCCTCTGTATTGCCCAGCTCTGCGTCTGCTTTGAAGCGAGAGCAGAGTGTGGCGGCCACGGCCAAACGCGCAGCGGTCAAGAGCGTCAAGCGGGCGTTCCCCAACCTGCCGCTTCCTTCGTATCCCTAGATAGTCGGCTTGATCAGGCGTGGACGACCGGCAGCACTTCGTCGAAGAGGCGCTGTGACTGATACATGATCGCGTCGTCGCCGCGGGCCATTGGTCGCATGATGAATTTGCTCACTCCGGCCGCGCGATAGTCGTTGACCCGCCTGAGAATCTCATCGGCGTCGCCGACGGCGAAGTAGGTGTCGGGATTCACTTCAGGCAGACGCGCCTTGATTCCCTTGATGGTCATCTGCACGTCTTCGTCGTCCCAGGAACCGAAGTGGTATCCAAAGCCGGCGCCGAAGTGGTCGGGCTCGTAGTCTGTCCGTCCCGCCTCGGCCAGCGCGGCGCGGATCTGCTGGATGATCGGCCCGACCTCGTGGGCCGACTGGACCCCGGCGACCCAGCCAGTGCCGATTCTTGCCGTTCGGCGGATCGCGGCCTTGCTGTGCCCGCCAATCCATAGCGGTAGTGGACTCTGCACCGGCTTCGGCGAGATGGTGGCGTTGTCATAGGTGAAGTGCTCGCCGTGGTAGGTGAACGACTCCTCGTTCCAGAGGCCGTTGATGATGTCGAGCATCTCGTCGGCGATTGGCGCGCGTCCCCGGAGCTCACGATGGGTGACGTTCCACTCGGGCGCGAACCCGCCCCCGACGCCGAAGGCGGGCAGCATTCGCCCGTTGGAGAGGAAGTCGATCGTCGCGCACTGTTTGGCCAACACGAGCGGGTCGCGGAAGCCAACCACCACGACGTTCATTCCGAACTTGAGCTTCTCGGTGCGGGCAGCGAGCGCCGCCATGAACGTCATCGACTCCAGAATCGGCTCTCTCGAGATCAGCCGGTCGGTCTGCCAGATTGAGTCGACATCGTTCTCTTCACAGAGGTCGATCCAGCGCCACATGGTGTCCACGTCGGAGAACGGAAAATTGGCCAGTCCCATCCCGATCCGGTCGCTCATCGTCGGTTCCTCCAGTTGGCGGCGTGATCTATGCACCAAGCCTAAATGGTGGGTAGCGGTCGGTGATGAGCAGGAACCCGTAGGCGCTAATTCTGAGCCAATACCGGGTCACGCCGACAACGAAGTTGAAGATCGGTCGTGGGTACCTGCCCGACAACAGGATTGCGAACCAGGCAACGATGATGGCCAAGGTAGAGACCACGATCAGGACCACGCCGACGACGTAGTGCGGAATCAGCAGCAGCCATTTCACAATCGGTAGGTAGCGATTGAGCTGGTCCGCCTCAGGATAATCCAGTTCGATGTGGACCGACTGCTCTTCGTCTGTTGACGGGTACTTGTCCGTCAACAAGTCAAGGTAGGCCGCGATCCGAGCCTGAAAGCGCGTCAACTCGAGCAGGAAATCGAACCACCAGCGCGGGTACTTTCGGCGAACCAGCAACATCAGGACCAGCGGCAAGAAGAATGCTGCGCCGAACACAATGGTCGCTGTGTCTCCATCGATGAGCCCTTCGCTCGCCAGCGAGATGAAGATCACCGGAGCAGCCGGTAGCAGCACGCTGATGATCCAGATGGGAATGCTGAAGGGGATCCGCAACAAGGTGGACAGTCGATCGAGCCTCTCGGGGTAGTCGATCTCAAGCCGTGCGGGATATGCGTCGGGTTGGCGTTCCATCAGCTACCTCGATTCTGGGGCAGGCTACTCTGCGCTGCTCGGGGCCAAGGGAAGACGGCGTTTCACGCTTTCAGGGATCTTTTTTTCTGACCTCTGATCAGCGCCGATCTCCAGTGTTTTGCAGGAGATCGCGCGGCCGGGCTTTCAGGTTCTTTCAGGTTTTTTCAGCTTTCTTCAGGTGTGTTTGTTCGGGCTTGTTCGGCTCTGTTCGGTGACCCCCATCGACTCGGCTGTGCGCGAGACTGTGCGAACCCTCGAATGGATAACTTCTCGGCGAAAATGTTTCCTGGCGGCTCAGATCGTGACGACACCCAGTGTTTTGCGGGAGATCGTGCGATCCGGGTGGACAATTTTGGTCAATTTTGGGATGGTTTTGTCGGTCTGAGGCAGGCTGTGTGCTTGGTTTGGGCGAGCGGCCGGCGGAACGCTGAGGGAGCGCGTTGTCGGTTCGGGAACAGGACCAGGAGAGCAGGGCGGCGGTCATGGCGGACGTGTTTCCAATTGAGTGGGAAGTAGAACAACAGTACGCTGTTGCCTACCACCCGTCAACTCGTTTGGCCCTGCCGCGCCGCTCCGTCGATTGGGCGCATCGGCCGTTGCCAGATGCCGACGTCCCAGTACTGGTCGAACTTGCGCCCGCACTCCTTCCACACACCGGACAGCGTGTAGCCGACCTTCTCCGTCATCGCGATCGAGGCGTCATTGGGCAGGGTGATCAGGGCGAAGAGCTGGTGCAGCTCTTCGACTTTGGCCAGTTCGTCGTAGAGCGCGTACCAGAGCCGGGTGCCGACGCCTCGGCCGACCTCGCCCGGCAACAGGTACACGCTCGTGGCGACGCTGCTGTCGTAGGCGGCTTTGGGATACAGCGCGCTGGAGTAGGAGTGGCCGACGATCTGGCCGTCAGGTTCGACCGCGACCATCACGCGGTATGCTCCCGAGTCCGAGTACGTTGAGAACCACTCGCGCTTCGCTTCGACGGTGTGCGGCTCGGTGTCGAAGGTGGCCGCGCTGGTCAGGATGTAGTGGTTGTAGAGGTCGGCCAACTGGGGGATATCGGCGTCGACGGCTGTGCGAATGGTCAGATCGTCGGTCATGGGATCGTCCTGGCAAGTGGAACGCAAAACGGCGGACCCGAAGGTCCGCCGTCAGCGTATGTGAACCGGGTCAGGAGGATTAGCCAAACAGGCGGCTGCCCTCGATGGCGGGCTTGAAGACCCGCTCGATCTCCTCGCCGGCCCGCTCGACCGTCCAGCGCTCGTTGCTGGAGAGGTTGCGAATGATCTCGTACTGGTTGTAGAGACCGATGTCGAAGCCCATCGCCTGGATCACCTGACCGTTGAGCCAGTCCGAAGCCTCGGAGGCCATGTAGACGATCGGCACGGCGACGTTGGCCGGCGAGCGCCGCGGGTCGATCGTGGTCTCGGAGTCCTCGTCGAATCCTCGCGAGCGTCGGTCCGTCGGCACGGTGTCGGTCATTCTGGTTGAGGCGCCCGGGCCGATCGCGTTCGAGGTCACGCCGTAGCGTCCCAGCGCGTTCGCGCAGCTATATGTGAAGCCAACGATGCCGAGCTTGGCGGCCGCATAGTTCGGCTGCCCGGGAGCGCCGTGGAGGCCGGAACCGGAGGTGAAGTTGATCAGCCGGTAGTGGCCCTCGCGGTTGGCGCGCCAGTAGATCGAGGCGTACTTGGTGGTGTTGAAGGTGCCCTTCATGT
>VXTH01000279.1:0-11459 GCA_009837565.1 Chloroflexota bacterium
GTTCGGCGACCCTGGTGACCAGACCGAGCTCGGCCGCTTCCGTGCCGGAGATGAACTGGTCGTCGAGGATCAGCCGCGTCGCCTGCTTCAGTCCGACGTACTTGGGCAGGAATGCCGTCGCGGGTATGACGAAGCGCAACTTCGCGTCGGGATCGGCGATGGCGTAGTCGGAGGCCAGCATCAGGTCGAAACCCGAGCCCATGCAGTAACCCTGCACCTGGGCGATCACCATCTGCGGAATCCGGCGCAGCAAGGACTGCAGCCGGAAATATGGGTGCCGTTCGAGGTTGAACGGCGCGATGTGCAGGGCGTGATAGGGATTTTGCCAGGGGTAATCGGAAATGCTGCCCTCAGCCCCTTCACTGACGTCGTCGCCGGAGCAGAACGAGCGACCCTCGCCGGCCAGGACCAGGACGTACACAGACGGATCCCGCCCGACCCGATTGACGACGTCGACGATCGCGTCGCCGACCTCGGTGTTGATCGCGTTGTGCCGTTCGGGACGGTTGATCGTCAGCCGGGTAACCGGTCCGTCCTCGACGATCAGTTCGCTGTGAACAGTGGACATGACGTGTCTCCAGTACCTGGCCAGCAGGCTAGATCACGCCAGATGGCCTCGCTGGTACCTTCTCGCCAAACGTTCCCAACAGATTCGGAGATCGCGACATGGCCGAACGACTTAATCGAGTGATTGATTTGATTGAATCCGGCAAACCGGCCTTCGGACCGTTCTTACCCGCCGGTTCGATTCCCGACGCAACCTGGATTGCGTCGTCCAGCTACGACTTCGTCGTCTACGACCTGGAACACAACGCATTCAATCTGAGCGACCTCAGCCTGTCGCTGCAGTACATGCTCAATCGACGACAAATCCTCGAATCGGGTTCACTGGCGCCGGCCGTGACGCCGATGGTCCGCATCCCCGTCAACGGACGCGAGCAGAGCCAGTGGATCGTCAAGCAGGTGCTCGACATCGGCGTGTACGGAATCGTCTTCCCGATGATCAACACGCCCGACGACGCGATCGCTGCCCTCCAGGCCGCGCGCTACATCCAGGCCGATGACGCCCCCGACCAGGAGCCGGTCGGCCGGCGCGGCCACGCGCCGGGCAATGCGCTGCGCTACTGGGGCCTCGACCAACCCGATTACTTCGACCGCGCCGACGTCTGGCCCCTCGACCCGAACGGGGAAATCCTGCCAATCCTGCAATGCGAGACGATCGAAGGCGTCAACAACCTGCCTGCGATCCTCGACGCCGTGCCCAAGCCGGGCCTGATCCTGATCAGCGAAAGCGACCTCTCCGTCTCGCTGGGTCAGAAGGGTCAGCCGGGACCGCTGGTCGACGAGGCCGTCCAACGAGCCCGTGCCGTCTGCCAGGAGCGCAGCGTGCCCTACGGCTCGCCGCAGGTCGACATGTCCAACGTCGATCAGCGGATTGACGAAGGCTTCTCCTTCCTGATGCCGGGCCCGGCTCGTGTCTCCGAAGCCCTCAATCGTGGTCGGGAATTGGCAGGTCGCTAGGATCTGCGCGGGTAGGGCGACCACAAGGGTCGCCCCTACAAAGTTCGCCGTCGGGGCAGCCCTCGTGGCTGCCCGTCCCACAGAACCCAACGGATTTCCCACTGCGGCACCATGACAAACACTGCGTCTGCTTTGCAAATTGTGTAGCTTGTGATACGGAGCGCCACGCAGTGAGTGGGGCTTCATTCTGGTACGGAATCTGAGGAAACACATGTCGGAAACGCAAGAGATCGCCCAGATGGCGCACCTGATGCGCCGGGCAGGGTTTGGCGCGTCCCGCGACGAGTTGGAACGGCTCGTCGAGCAGGGCTACGAGGAGACGGTCGAGCAGTTGGTCGACCCACCGGCTGACATACCGCGCGCGGATTTGCACCTGCTTTTCCGCTACATGCCGTCGCTCGAGACCGGCGGTCCGGTGACCGTTCCCGGAGCGGCCAACTGGCTCTACCACCTGGTCAACACGCAGCGGCCGTTGGAAGAGAAGATGGCCCTGTTCTGGCACGGCATCTTCGCGGTCGGCAACTCGAAGGTCGACAACGACAATCACCTGATCGCGATGGTCGACATGTTCCGTGATCACGGCACGGCCAACTACCGCGACCTGCTGATCATGCTGGCCCAGAGCCCGGCCATGATTTACTGGCTCGACAACCACGAGAACCACAAGCGCTCGCCCAACGAGAACTGGGGCCGCGAACTGCTGGAGCTGTTCTCGATGGGCGTCGGCAACTACACCGAAAAAGATGTCTTCGAGTGCGCCCGCGCTTTCACCGGCTGGACGCTGGGCCCGAAGATCCCGCGGGTGCCCAACCACCGCTTCTTCTTCCAGTTCGAGTTCCGCCCCGAGGAGCACGACTTCGGCGAGAAGGAGTTCCTCGGCCGGACCGGCAACTTCGACGGCCTCGACATCATCGACATCATCCTTGAGGAAGACGCCTGCCCGCGATTCATCGCCCGCCACCTGTACACCTTCTTCGTCGCCGACGAACCGCAGGTGCCGGCCTGGGACATCGAGCCGCCCAAGGATCCGGAAGCGATCGATTACCTCGCCGGCGTGTTGAAAGACTCGAACTACGAGATCAAGCCAGTCCTTCGCGCGCTGTTCAACTCGAACTTCTTCAAAGAGGCGACGTTCCAGAAGGTCAAGAGTCCGGTCGAGACCGTTGTCTCGACATTGCGGCTGACCGAGGACATGTTTGGTCCGCAGCCCGCGCTGATCGAGCTCGGGCAGGAATCGGCGCACATGGGTCAGAGCCTGCACAACCCGCCGTCGGTTGAGGGCTGGTCGACGGGTCCCAACTGGATCAACTCCGGCGCCGTCGTTGGACGGATCAACTTCGTCGCCGATCGGGTCAGCAACACAGAATTGCCCGGCGTGCAAAAAATCTGCCAGCGCGTCGCCGCGGCCAACGGGACCAGCATGACTCCTGACGAGATGGTCGATCACTGCCTCGACCAATTCGGACCGCTTGATGTGTCGGAGGCCACCAGAATGGAACTGATCGAGCACGCGTCAGAGGATGGCGACATCTCCTGGAGCGAGGACTACGACGGCTCATCCGAGCGCGTCGGCGAGATGCTCGCCCTGATCGCCGCCACGACGGAGTACCAGTTCGGATAACCAGCAAGTCACCACTACACGGGAGCAAGACAGAGAGACCCAGCCATGACCACCGCGACCAAAAGCAAGGATCCCGTCGTTGTCATCATCCAGTTGACCGGCGGCAACGACTACATGAACAGCGTGGTGCCGTACGCCGACGGGTACTACAACGACGCCCGCAACGGCGACCTGCGCATCGGTGAGGACCAGGTCCTCAAGATCGACGACCACTTCGGCCTGCATCCGACAATGGCGCCGCTCAAGGAGCTGTACGACGATGGCGAGATGGCCCTCATCCACGGCGTGGGCTATCCCAACTCGCCGCGCTCGCACTTCCGCTCGATGGACATCTGGCACACCTGTGAGCCCAACAAGGTCGGCACCGAGGGTTGGGTCGGCCGCGCGATCCGCGACCTCGACCCTACCGGTGAGAATCCGGTCACGGGCGTCCACATCGGACAGGGTCTGCCCCGCGCGCTGGTTGTGCCCGGCGTGACGGTCGCGTCCGTCGCCGACCTCTCGACCTACGGTCTGTTGACCGGCATCGAGCAGCAGCGCCAGCGCGAGAAGATGCTCGAGCGCTTCGTCAACATGTACGGCCGCGCGATCGGCACCGGCTACGTGCAGGAGTACCTCGGCCGCACCGGGCTCGACGCGCTCAAAGGCGCCGACATCCTCAAGGAGGGCCTGGGCCGCTACGAGACAGCGGTCGAGTGGGGTCCCGAGCAAATCTCGCGCAGCCTCAAGGACATGGCCACGATCCACTGCGCCGACCTCGGCACGCGCGTCTTCTACACCCAGCTGATCGGCTTCGACACGCACGCCAACCAGAAGCCGGTCTTCGAGAAGCTCTGGACCGACCTCTCACGGGCGATCGCCGACTTCTGGGACGACGTCAAGGCCCACGACCGCGCCGACAACGTGATCATGTTCCTGTTCACCGAGTTCGGCCGCCGAGTGCGCGACAACGGCTCCGGCTCCGACCACGGCGCCGGCGGCGGCTGTTTCGTCATCGGCCCAAACGCCGTTGGCGGCATGCACGGCGAGTTCCCGAGCATCAAGCCCGGCGACCTCGAGCAGGGCGACCTCGTCCCCAACCACGATTTCCGCGGTGTCTACTCGACGCTGCTCGAAGACTGGATGGGACTCGACGCCAAGCCGATCGTCGACGGCGAATTCGAGAAGCTGCGCTTTGTCGAGCCGCTATTGGCGACCGCGTAGGCAATTCGAAGAGCTCCCCCTCTGGGGGAGCTGTCGCGGAGCGACTGAGGGGGCCCTCCGCGTCGAGCCTTAGACCGGCCCCCTCCGTCACTTCGTGACGCCTCCCCCGAAGGGTGGAGGCCTGTTGGGAGACAACGCCATGCTGACCACGACCGTCGCCGGACGCACCTGGCATTTCGACCACTCGATCGGGCACTTCGTCGGCCCGCAGGGGTACACGTACCCGACTCCGATTGCGATGACGCCCGCCGGCACCATGTACGTCGCAGATATCGGCCTGGCGGAGTACGGCGGAGGCGGAGGCCTGGGCTCGAAGATCTACAAGCATCGGATCGAGGACGAGTTTCTCGGCGAGATGGGCGCAGGCGACATCGGATGGCCCGAGGGCCTGGCGCTCGCCCGCGACGGCTCGGTCTGGTGCGCCGACGCCTTCCACCACCGCATCTTCGGCTACGACGCCGAAGGCTCGCCGATCGGCGACTGGGGAGAGTTCGGCGACGGCGACGGACAGTTCAATCGTCCGTCGGGGATCGACTTCGACGCCGACGACAACCTGTACGTTGTCGACAGCCTGAATCACCGCGTGCAGAAGTTCACAAGGGACGGCGAGTTCCTCGGCGCCTGGGGCACGCAGGGCTCGGCCGAGGGTCAGCTGAATCATCCCTGGGGCTTGGCGATTGACAACGAGGGCGCGCTGTTCATCGCCGACTGGGGCAACGACCGCGTGCAGAAATTCGCGCCCGACGGCGAGTTCCTGGTCCGCTTCGGTTCGCAGTACGAGGACATGGATGACGGCGGCAGCCTCAAGCGCCCCGCCGACGTCGCGGTCGACAGCGTCGGAGATGTCTACGTCTGCGACTGGGGCAACCGCCGCGTGCAGATCTACTACCCGGACGGCGACATCATCTGCAGCCTGCAGGGCGATGCGCACGAATTCTCCAGTGCGGCACAGAAGGTCATGGAAGTCAACATGGAGTACGCGCAGGCCTTTCGCCGCGTCAATCCGGTTGAACTGATCAAGTTCGGCATCTTCGACCGCCCGAGAGGCATCGCCATCGACGGCCAGGACCGAATCGCGATCAGCGACGGCGGCCGAGGCCGAGTGCAGGTCTATCACAAAGATCACGACTACTTGGTCCCGCAGTTCAACGCTTAGTTGTTGATCAGGTGACGCTCCTCATCGGCCTGCTCGGGGCGGCCTACATCGCTCCCCGCGGAATCGTCAAGCCCGTACAGGTCTTCGACGATGTCGAAATCGTCAGCATGGCCGCCCGGGACCGGTCACGCGCGGAGGTCTTCGCGGCCCGTGCCGACATCCCCACCGTCCACGACACCTACGACCAGGTTGTCACCGACCCCAATGTCGACGCCGTGTACAACCCGCTCGCCATCAGTGGTCACCACGAGTGGACGATCAAGGCGCTGAACGCGGGCAAGCACGTCCTCTGCGAGAAGCCGTTCGCAATGAACGAGGCCGAAGCCCGGGAAATGGCCGATTGCGCCCGGGAGAACGGACTCGTCTGCGCCGAGGCGTTTCATTACTACTACCATCCCCTCTCCCGCCGGATGCGCGAGATCGTCCAGAGCGGCATTCTTGGCCGTATTCGATTCGCGGACGCCCACTTCCAGAACATCGTCGAAGACACGCCGGGCGAGATTCGCTACCAGATTGAACTCGGCGGCGGCGCTGCCATGGATCTCGGCTGTTACCCGCTGCATTTCCTCCGGCACAGCTTCGGCGCCGAGCCAGAAGTGATCTCGGCGAAGACAGCAATCGTGCACGAGCACATCGACATTGAGATGGAGGCTGAACTGCTGTTTCCGGGCGATATTTCCGCTCGGATCTGGTCACGGATGAACCCGGCTGGTGGATTCTCCAGCGCTGCCAACTTCTACGGCGATCAGGGCCGGCTCAAGGTTGTCAACCCAATGGTGCCCCAGCGCGAACCACACCTGATCGAACTGGTCACCTCGTGGGGCACGCGACGCGAGACCCTGACCACCCGGCCGACATTCGACTATCAGCTCCAGGCGTTCATCGACGCTATCGAAGGCGTCAGGCCAATGCCGACTGACGCCGAAGACGGCGTTGTCAGCATGCGTGTGATCGACAACGTCTACCGAGCCGCCGGAATGATGCCGCGCGGCGAGATTTAGACTCCACTCACCATGGGCGACCGGATCCGTGCTATTGACTCGCTGATCAACTCGAACTTCCTCGATCCCGCGGGCGACAGCGCATTGCGCTATCTGTTCAAGGACATCGAGGGCCGAGGCTCAATCGAGACACCAGAGCAACTGCTCGAAGTGCTGGACCAGTCCGACATCGGCGCCGGCGTCGTCTCGATCATGCAGCCCGAGCACGCCGAGTGGGTCGGCAAGGCGTATCAGCAGTTTCCCGACAAGATCCTGCCGGCGATGATCGTCAACCCGCTCAACGGCTACGACGAAATCCGCAAGGTCGTCGACTACTACGAGCGCTACGGCGTCCGCTGCCTGCGAATCCCGCCCTTCCGCTACGAGCTGCCACCGACCGATCGCGTCTACTGGCCCTTCTACGTCAAGGCGCTCGAGCTCGACATCGCCGTCTCCATGAACGCGGGCATGCCCGGTCCGCGTCGACCGGGATGGGTCCAGAACCCGCTCCACTACGACGAGGTCGCGTATCGCTTTCCGGAGCTGCGGCTGATCATGACCCACTGCGGCCAACCCTGGATCGAGGAGGCAATCTCAACGATCGCTCATTGGGACCACGTCTACATGTCCTGCACGTCGGTCGCGCCCAAGTATTGGACGCCGAGCTTCATCCAGTTCATCAACACCCGAGGCCGCAAGAAGATGATGTTCGGCACGGAGTACCCGACGATCCCCTGGCCTCGCGCCCGTGACGAGATCGATGCGCTGCAACTCCGCGAGACCGTGGTGGATGACTTTTTCGTCGACAACGCCCGCCGGGCGTACCTGTGGGACGCCGACCCAAGCTAAAGCCCTCTGGGCCCCGCGTCGGAGCGCGGGGCATCGGAATATCAGTCGGGCCAGTGGGCGTTCATGACCTGCACCCAGGTGTGTCGGGTGAGGGCGTGGCGCTCGCGACCACTCTCCTGGAACAGCTTGAGGAGTTCCGGCGAGACGCCGGAGTCGGGAGCCTGTGGGGTGCGAGTCGCGTGCCAGTTTCCAACGCTGTGGTAACCGGCCAGATTGGTGACCTCCATATCGTCGCTCAGTACCGCGTCGTAGAAATTGCCCAACACTCGATGGCCCATGGCGTCCATCGCCGGCCAGACGCCGAACTCAGTGAGGTGGGCGAAGCGCTCCCAGGTGTCGGGGTCGATGGTCCAGCGGCGCAATCCGTAAACGGCGCGCCGATCGGAGTCGGGGGTTACTGCCAGGGGGCGGCCCGAGTACGGGATTTTGGGTCTGGCGGTCTCGTTGACGATCATGTCTCGACGCGCGCTGCGGTACGCGTCGGTGCCGATTCCGACAAGGATTTCCTGGCCCCTCCGCCAGTCGTCCCAACTCGGAGAGCCGATGAAGGTGTGGACTTCTTCGGGCGTGCCGCCGATTGCGGGATTCAGCAAACACAGCGGTCGGAACCCGGCCTCCTGCAGTCGTGGCCAGGTCTCTTGCAGATACAGGTCGCGGTACTCCGGGAACCGTTTCGGCTCGACCATCGTCACGCGGTGTTCGTACACTTCCATGTCCTGTCCTCCTCGTTCGGCTGACGCCTCGTTGGACGCAGAGTAATCTCAGCGCATGGAGCCCGAATGACTGATTCGTCCGACATCATCGTGATCGGAGGCGGGCCGGGCGGCTCCGCCTGCGCCACGTTGTTGGCCGATCAGGGATATCACGTCACCTTGTTGGAACGAGCGAAGTTCCCTCGCGAACACGTCGGCGAATCGCTGCTCCCTGCAAGCATCCCGGTGCTCGAGCAGATTGGCGTGATGCCGGCCATCGAGTCAGCCGGATTCGTCATCAAGCGCGGCGCCACCCTCGTCTGGGGCAAAGATCCCGAGCCCTGGAGCTGGTACTTCGCCGACGATCCCGGCCAACGCCCGACCTCATTCCAGGTCGTTCGCTCCGAGTTCGACCACATCCTGCTCAAGAACGCCGCCGAGCACGGCGTCGACGTCCGCGAAGAGCACCAGGTACTCGACATTGAACTCGACGGCGAACGCGTCACCGGCGTCAAGTACATGGCGCAAGGTGAAGCGGGCCAGATGAAGTGCCGGTTCCTCGTCGACGCCAGCGGACAAGCCGCGTTGCTCAGTCGCAAGCTGAACCTGCATCAGTGGGACGAGTACTTCAAGAATCTCGCCGTCTACGGCTACTACGAGAATGCCGCGCATCTCGATCCGCCCAACCACGGCAACATCTTCATCGAGTCCTACGAGCACGGCTGGCTCTGGAAAATCCCGCTGCACACCGGAGTGACCAGCGTCGGCGCGGTGGTCGACAAGGAGATCGGCCAGCAAGGGCTGCGCGAGCTTGGTCCCAGGGGATTCCTCGAGGCTCAGGTCGAACTGGCTCCCCACACCAAGGAGCTGCTCCGCGAGGCGACCCTCGTCGACGATCCCGGCGTCGAGCGCGACTGGTCCTACACATCCAAACAGTTCGCCGGCGACGGCTACGTGCTCGTCGGCGACGCCGCCTGCTTTGTCGATCCGCTCTTCTCCTCCGGCGTGCATCTCGCCCTGGGCAGCGCGTCGTTGGCCGCCAACTACGTGCAGTCGGCACTGAAGGAACCGAAGACCAGAGAACAGGCCGCGCAGCTGTACGAGTCGCTGTACCGCAAGCAGTACGACTACTTCCATCTCACCGCCCAACTCTTCTACGGGACCAATCGCAGCGCCGACTCCTACTTCTGGGAAGCGCGACGGATTCTCGGCGATGGCGACACGACGCCGCGCGAGGCGTTCGTGCGCGTCGTCAGTGGACAGCCGCCGACCGGCTACGAGCGCGCCGTCATTGCACATGGCGAACTGCCGCCGGAGATCGAGTCGGAGGTACGCCGCCGGGACGAGCGCGCCGAGCGCCGGCGCCGCACGACCGAAGCGATCACCGCAGAACCCGGCGCGCTGCTGCGCGCGGTTCCATCCCTGCCCGCCCACGTCAGGTTGGAGCAACGTCGAGCCCTCGCCGGAGCCAACTTTCAGCAGGCCTTCCAGCTCGTGGTCAACTCCCGCGATCGGCGATCGGAGCCATATCCAATCACGGCCGTCATGGCCGCCTGCATCGGACAGATGAACGGGCGCACCACGCTGGGCGACATCGTCGCGACAGTCAATCGACAGCACAATCTGCGCGGCGAACAGGGCCTCCGGAAGATCATCGAGCGCGATCTGCCGCCCCTGATCAACGCCGGCCTGATCGATGTCGCGACCTCCACCGTCGGCCGCAACGACGCATGTCCGTGCGGCTCGGGCAAGAAGTACAAGCGCTGTCACGGCCGCTAACGGCTCCGACAAGCGGGAATCATCTATCCCAACTGCTCGATTGATGAGAGATTTCACATTGCCCCAAGCGCCACCTCGCCGGTAATCTCTGATCAACGCGCGGGATCCGCCCGCTTACGATCTCACGTGGAGCGAGAACAGAAGGAGACGCATGGAACGCAACTATTGGTCACGAATGCGGCGGCAACGGATGAGCCGTCGCTCGCTGCTGCGGGCGAGCGCCCGCGCCGGCGTCGGCGCGGCAGGTCTGGCGCTGGTCGGCTGCGGCGACGATGACGACGACCAGCCGGCTGCAGCTCAGGCCGAGCAGCAACAGCAGCAGGCGATGGAGCAACAGGCCGAACAGCAGGCCATGCAGCAGGAGCAGCAGGAACAGCCTGCCGCCCAGCAGCAACAGCAACAGCAGGCCGCTGTCGCCCAGGCGCAGGACCAGGCGATGGTCGACAGCCAGGGCAACACGATCCAGACCGGCGGCGTCTTCAAGCGCGCGGCTGCGTCGCAGCTCACGCTGATCCGCTTCCCCTGGAACTCGGCCGGCAACAACGGCACCATCGACCCGACCGGCTACATGTACAACTGCCTGACGTCATACGGCGGCGTGCAGCTCAACGAGACGGCGAACCGGTTCTGGGAGTACGCCAACCCCGACTGGGAAATCAAGCCCGACGTCGCCGCCGGCTGGGAAACCCCCGACAACCTGACCTGGATCTTCGACATCAAGCCCAACGTCGTCTTCCACGACGGACGCGCCTTCACCGCCGCCGACGCAGCGCACAGCTACGAGGCGATCCGCGACCAGGGCGTCTCCGGCGGCGGCTCGCCGGCCTACAACCTGGGCAAGGTCATCGCCGGCACCGAGGCGGTCGACGACCTCACCATGCGCCTCAACCTGGGCGAGCCGCGCGGCTTCACCGGCGCGCTCACCGCCTACGTGCGCATGGGACACCCCGAGACGGCCGGTTCGGAGACCGCCCCGGCGCTCGACATGGCCCGCAATGAAGAGGCCGTGCTGATCGGTACCGGCCCCTGGCGCTTCGACACCGACAGCTACGACCCCAACACCGGCTGGCGCCTGGTCCCCTTCACCGAGGGTCACATGGGCGCGCCGCACATGGACGAGATCACCTACACGATCTTCTCCGACGCGGACGCCATCGGTATCGCCCTGGAAGCGGGCGACATCGACTCGCACAACGGCATCCCCTTCAACAACCCCGAGACGATCGACCGGCTGATCGCGAGCGACGATCACTGGGGTTGGGCCGGGACGAGCCTCGGAGGCCAGATCTTCCGCTTCGCGATCGACGTCGAGCCGACGACCGACCCGCGCGCCCGCCACGGCGTCTGGCGCATGGTCGACCAGGAGCGCGTCGTGCGCGACTACTTCGGTCCCTACGACGACGCCGGACGACTCTTCTTCCAGCGCGGCTCGCAGGGCTACATCGAAGACCAGGACCGCCCCAACTACGATCCGGCCGAGGGCGCCAAGCTGCTCGACGCCGCCGGCGTCGGCGAAGGCAGCGTGCTAACCGCCAGCACCCTGCCGATTCGCCCGTACGCGCCGGCACTGGCGCAGTTGCTGCAGGCCGAACTCTCGACCCTCGACATCGAACTCGAACTCGATCCGACCGAGTACAACGTCATGATCGAGAAGCAGC
>VXTH01000014.1:0-6710 GCA_009837565.1 Chloroflexota bacterium
CCTCAGGTCTTGAGCCGCTGGATCGCGAAGGTCATCAGGAAATTGAGATTTCCGACCCGGCCTCCCTTGGGATAGTTGACGTCGGCCCGGGTAACCACCGTGTCCGGCGGCTCGACGATGAAGATGAAGGTCGCCTGACGGGTGTGCTCGAGCAACAACTCCGAAATGATCTCGAGTCGCCGGTCAGGATCCTGCTCCACCCGCTGTGCGAGGTAGAGCTCCTGCAGGCGCGGATCCTGAGGCGGGGAGATGGTGAAGAAGCCATCGGCGCCGCCGCAGCATTCCCACATCGAGCCGATGTCGGGGACGGCGTTCGCATAGAACCAGTAGAGGCCCCAGGGGGCTGCGTCTCTGCCCGAGGAGTACTGCGGAGTGAAGTACTCAGAGCCCAGCGTCGGCACCGGCGTGACGCGAATGCCAATCTGAGCGAGGTCCTGGGACGCCACCAGCACCAGATCGGCGACCACATCGCCGCCCCAGTCCGGCGTGTAGTAGAGCGGCACATCGAACCCGTCCTCATAGCCGGCCTCGGCCATGAGCTGCTTCGCCTTCTCCACGTTGTAGTCGAAGACCACTTCCGCCTTTTCCTCCGGGCTGGGATAGCCGGGCACGCCGCTGTAGACGAGCATCGACATATCGCCCACGCCGAGGAACAGGTTGTCGATGATCGCGCGGCGGTTGATCGCATGGTTGGCGGCCTGGCGCACGCGGATATCGAGGAAGGGATTGGGATCGCCGTCGGGCGTGGTCTCCTGCCACAGGTTGGGGTAGATGTTGTGCACCGACCAGCCGGCGCCCGGCTGGAACTGGACCGTGAAGTTTGGATCGTCGATGTAGGGCTTGGCGGCGTTGACGCCTACGCCCTCGTGGATCACGTCAATCTCGCCCGCTTCCAGGCCGGCGAGGCGCGACTGCAGTTCAGGCCGCACCAGGCCGGTCAACCTCCTGTGGTGGGGTACGTGCGAGACACGCACTGGGTAATCGATTGGGTTGTAGTGATCGTCGAAGCGCTCGAAGATGAAGTTCTCGTCGTCCGTGTGGCCGACGAAACGGAAGGGACCCGTGCCCATTGGCTCCTGGTCCAGGGCCAGATCGCCGCGGCCTTCGGTGTCCGCCTGCGAGTGGATCGTCACCTCGCCGGAGCCGTCCATGTTGACGGTCAGGAAGCCCGCATCAGGCGCCGGCAACTCGATCGACCAGGTGCGGTCGTCGGGCGCTTCATTGCGGACCCAGTTCAGCGCGCTTCGGGCCGGGTAGGCCGGCACCCAGCCGCCGGGGTGATCCGAGGTTTCGCCGCCCTGGTGATATTCGGCCAGGCCGCCCATCCGGTCGTAGCTGAAGACCATGTCCCCGGCGACCAGGGTGGAGCCGTCATGGAACTTGGCCGGGATGATGTCGAGTCGCAGGGTGACGGGATCGATCCACTCCGGCGTCGCCAGGCCGGCATACATGGAGTTGTCGCGCGGATCGCGATCGAGCGGACCGCTGTAGACGGCGCCGTGGCTGATGTAGTTCTGCGCGCTGCCAGTTCGGTGATGGTCCAGCCCGCCGGAGTCGGAGCCCACGGCGATCACAATCTCGGCGTCCAGATCGACCTCGTCGAGAGGACGCGGCATCGACCATTCTTCTTCGGCCTCGCCGACCCCCTCGGCGATCTCCTCGGCCACCTCTTCCTGTTGGGTAGCGGCCTGCGCCTGTTGATCGGCCTGTTGCTGCTGCTGCATGGCCTGCTGCTGCTGTTGCTGCTGAGCCTGCTGCTGCATGGCCTGCTGCTGTTGCTGCTGATCAGCCTGTTGCTGCATGGCCTGCTGCTGCTGTTGATCCTGCTGCTGAGCCTGAGCGACGGACTGCTGACCGTCGTCATCGTCATCCCCGCAGCCAACCAGCGCGAGACCGGTCGCACCGACGCCCGCCCGAGCCGACGCCCGTAGCAGTGTCCGCCTGCTGAGTTGCCGACGCTTCATCCGTTGCCAATAGTTTCGGTCGCTCACAGCAACACCTTCCTTCACGCACGAGGCCGTGCTACTTCACTTGGATCTTTTGGAAGTATGCCCAGCCGGTGTTGCTATTGCAACCACCATCTGCAAAGCTTCCGTTCCGTTCGCCAGCGCCATTGAAATCCCGGACCGCCAAATCTACGCTCTCCGCACAACTCGAATGACCGATCGCGAGCAGGAGTGGCCGCAATGGAACTTCAGGGCAAGAGCGCCGTCGTGACCGGCGCCGGACGAGGAATCGGCCGCGCCATCGCGGTGCAACTGGCCGAGGCCGGGGCGCGCGTCGCCGCCGCCGACATCGACCCCGACCACGCCGACGACACCAGCGCCGCCATTCAGGAGTCGGGAGGTGAGAGCCTCTCGATCCACGCCGACGTAGGCGACCTCTCAGCAATCGACCGGATGATCCTGGAAGCTCGCGACGCTTTTGGCCGCATCGATGTCATCGTCAACAACGCCGGCGTGACTCGTTTCCTGGATGTGATGGATGTCGAGGAAGCGGACTGGGACCGTATCCATCGGGTCAACGCCAAGGGCGTCTTCTTCTGCATGCAGCGCGCCGCCAGAGAGATGATCGACCAGGGCGACGGTGGGCGGATTATCAACATCGCCTCGATCGCGGGCAAGGGCTACGCCGGCACCTCCAACGCCGCCTACGCGGCCAGCAAGGGCGCAGTGATTTCGATGACGATGATCGCCGCGCATCAGCTCGGGCGGCACGACATCAACGTAAACGCCATCTGCCCGGGCGTCACGATGACCGACCTGTCGATCACCAATATGCGTCAACGCGCCGAGAGCACAGGCGTGACTATCGACGAGATGCGAGCAGCCAGAGACTCCCGCATCCCGATCGGCCGCGCCAACGAGCCCGAGGACATCGCCGACATGGCCCGCTTCCTCGCCGGCCCCGGCGCCCGCAACATCACCGGACAGGCCTTCAACGTCGACGGCGGCCTGATCATGCACTAACGGATGTTGCGCAGACGGGGATCCATGGCATCGCGCAGGCCGTCGCCGACGAAGTTGAAGCTGACCACCATGAGCACGACGGCAATGCCCGGCGCGGCGATCGGCCAGGCTGAGCGGAAGAGGTTCGAGTAACCCTCGAAGACCATCCCGCCCCAGGCCGGCGTCGGCTGCTGGACGCCCGCGCCGATAAAGCTCAGACCGGCCTCGACCAGGATGATCGCCGCCGCCGACAACGAGGCCAGGACCACGACCGGCGCAACCACGTTCGGCATCAGGTGACGCAGGATGATTCGTCGCGGCCCGGCGCCCATGCAGCGTGCCGCGTCGACGTAGGGTTCCTGCATGATCGACAGCACGACCCCTCGCGTGAGCCTCGCATAGCCCGCCGACCAGACGATGCCGATGATCATCATCGTGTTGATGATGTTGGGTCCGACCGCGGCCGTCATTGCCAGGATCAGGATCAAAGCCGGCATCGCCATCAACGCATCGACAATGCGCATGATCAGTAGTTCGTCCAGCTTGCCGCCGACGTAGCCCGCGACCAGGCCGGTCGGCACGCCGATGCAGATCGCGACGCCGATCGCGACGACAACGACCTGCCACGCGATCCTCGCCCCGAAGATGGTTCGGCTGAGGATGTCGCGGCCGAGCAGGTCGGTGCCGGCGACGTGATCCAGGGTCGGCGGCTGGAAGACGCACTCGCTGCAGAGGTCGGCCTTAAGCGGTTCATAGGGCGCCACGAACGGCGCAAACGCCGCGACGATCCCCAGGCCAAACAGGATGAAGGCGCCAAACACCGCCGGCCGATTGCGCACGTAGATGCGCAGCACGCGCAGCGCGAGCTCGACCCGCGGACTGTCGCGCCAGGATTCACGCGCCCCGAATCGGAGGCCCCCGGTCGTCGGCTCGGACGTGACGCTCATGCGCTGATCCCTTGCCGGATGCGTGGGTCAATCAGCGGATAGGTCAAGTCGACCAGCAGATTGACGGCGACGGTAATGATCGCAAAGAACATCACCAGGTTCTGCACGACGGAGTAGTCCTGGACCTGCACCACCGACTGCACGAACAGTCGGCCCATTCCGGGGATCGCGAAGACCTGCTCGGTGATCACCGCGCCGCCGAACACGACGCCGACCTGGAAGCCGAACACCGTGATCACGGGGATCATCGCATTGCGCAGCCCGTGGCGAACGATCACGGCCCGGTCGCGAAGCCCCTTGGCTCGCGCGGTCCGGATGTAATCGTCCTGCAGCACGTTGATCATCGCCGAGCGGGTCTGCCGCATCACCAGGGTGGTCGAGATCAACGACAACGCGATCACCGGCAGGACCATATGCTTCAGGCTCTCGATCACGTCTTCGCCTAACGGCACGTAGCCGCTGCGCGGCAGCAGCTCGAGTTCGAAGCCGACGATGTAGACCAGCGCGATGCCGCTGAGATACTCAGGGATCGACGCCCCCACAATCATCGTGGTGCTGGCTGCCACCTCGGTCTTGGAGCCTGGCCGCAGCGCGGCCAGCACACCGACCGGGATCGAGAGACTGAGCACCACAATCAGAGCGAGAATGCCCAACTGCATGGTCGGGACGAGCTTCTCCCGGAACAGCTCGGTGATTGGAATCCTGGAGGTCAGCGCCAGTCCGAGGTCGCCCTGGAAGGCGTTGTAGATCCAGTGCGCATAGCGCTCGTGCAGGGGTTTGTCGAGGCCTAGACTGGCCCGCACGGCCGCGATCTTCTCTTCGGTCGCGTTCAGCTCCAGCATCGCCCGGGCCGGGTCGCCCTCGACCACGTTCATCAAGACGAACGCGACGACGCTGACGATGAACAGGACCAGCAACGACGAGAGAAAGCGCGCCCCGATGTAGCTGATCATCGGTCGGACTCCAGGGCTACCCGCTTAGGAAGACGTCTCCCGTTCAAGCAGCGCGCAGATCGCGGCGTGTCTGATTCCCGGATGGGAGACCCTCCACGCCGCATCTACCTACGTGTCCACCTTGTAGACGCCCGCCAGCATGTCGGCCGTCCCTCCGACTCCGTCGCAGCCTCGGAACAGCGTGTTGATGTCGCCGGTATGTCGCACGCCCGGTGAGAATCCGTAGTTGAGCGGGTAGTGAATGATCGGCACGGTGTACGCGCCTTCCACATAGACCTCAAAGAACTCGGCGTAGCGTTTCACCCGTTCCTCGAAGTCGGTCGTGCGCGCCGTCAGGTCTTGCAGGCGTGAAGCTTCCTCCAGGCCAACCTCGTAGTCGCTGCCTGACGCCAGCAACTCGTCGTACTGCTCGCGGCCGCCGCTGTAGAACCACTCCCGCAGACCATTCATGCTCGGCCGCAGGATCTGGTCGGGATCGAATGGCGACTCCCAACTGAGCACCGCGATGGCATAGTCCTCTGCGGCGAAGAGACGGTCGACGATACCAGCGATCGTGCCCTCAACCAGATTGAAGTCCATACCGACTTCCGCGAGCTGAGCGTGCATCGGCCTCGTACCGAGATAGAGCGGGTCAATGCTGTACGTCATCATGTCGCCGGTCACCTGACCGGTGTAGCCGGCGGCATCGATCAGCTTGACAGCTTCGGCCGGGTTCGGCGAGTCGTCGTACCAGTCGACATCCTTGGGTAAGAGCGGCGTGGTGACTCCGATTGGTGCCCGAGATACTGCGCTGGTGCCGTTGAACGCGGCGTCGTTGATCGCGTGACGGTCGGTCGCCAGGTTGATCGCGTGGCGCATGCGCGGATCGCGCCAGATGGTCAGCTCCTCCGGTCCGCTGGGATTGACATTGAACCAGGTTTGGACGAAGACGCTCGAGACATCGCCCAGTACCACGAAGCCGTCGTCTTCGATGTCTGCCATCTGGTCCGCGTCGGCTGCCAGTGATCCGGGAACACGAACGACATCGTGGTCGCCGCCCAGGAAGGCCAGCCACTGCGTGTTCGAGTCCGGCAGAATCTCAAAGCTGTAGCTGTCGAAGTAGATGTTCTCGGCGTTCCAGTAGTCCGGGAACCTGGTAGCGGTCAGTTCCTGACCTTCGATGTAGTTGTCGAAGCTGAACGGTCCTGCGCCGACTGGATGCGTGACGGCGGTGTCGAAGGAGTCCGGCGAAATCGGCGCGATCCCCGGCGGCTTGCCGTAGAACAGCGACAACGTCGGAGCGAAGACCTCATTGGCCACGTAGCGCCAGGTCACGCCATCGATCGCTTCCGAGTTGGCCATCGTCTGACCGAGCGTCACCGCACGCTGATTCGGCGTCGCCTCGACGCTTTCCTCCTCGATGTTCACGATCCGGTCCATGTTGGTCTGGATCGAGGCGGCGCCAACGGCCGTGCCATCGTGATAGGTCAAGCCCGGTCGCAGGCTGAATACATAGGTCACGTCGTCAGGGATCTCCCAGGCCTCGGCCAGCATCGGTAACGCCGCGCCCTGTTCGTCGTAGTTGAGCAGGCGGTCGTAGAAGATTGGGATCGACTGGTAGTGGTCGCCGCCAGAGGGCGTGACCAGCGGGTCGAATCCCCACTGGGGCGCGAACGCATCGGAGATGCGCCAGGTGCCGCCGCGCAGGGCGTCCGATGCCGCCTGCGCCTGCTGTTGCTGCTGCGCCTGGGCAACAGCGGCCTGTTCCTCTTGCTCCTGCTGGGTCTGTTCCTGCTGCTCCTGCTGCATCGCCTGCTGTTCGGCGGCCTGTTGCTGTTGTTCGGCCTGCTGTTGAGTCTGAGCGGCGGCTTGCTGCCCATCGT
>VXTH01000014.1:6720-11373 GCA_009837565.1 Chloroflexota bacterium
CGTCGTCATCGCCGCCGCAGCCGACCAGCGCCAGACCGGCCGCGCCGACCCCGGCGCGTGCGGAAGCGCGCAACAGGGACCGCCGGCTCATCGTTCGGCGCTTCATTCGCTGCCAGTAGTTGCGGTCGGACATGGCCAATTCCTCCGTCCAGCCGCCTCTAATGGCGGCTGCTCAACCGGAGTATGCCTACGCGAAATTGCGTTTGCAACTCAAGTAGACGCAGGTGGCGGACCGCCTGGCCTCAGCGCGATGCAACGGGTGCGGGGAGAGGTCCCAGATCGGTCGTGGCTCGGGCGGTGTCGAGGTCGTACATGCGCTGGAGGTTGAGGGAGAACCCGGGGGTTGTCCCGAGGGCCTTGGCGATCCGCTGGGCGGTGCAGGCGTCGATGTCGCGGCCGCCATAAACTGCAGACTGACGAGGCTGGTACGGACGCCCGCCTGATCGCGGAGAGACGACCGATGTTGCGAGCGGTGGCGGAACCGGAGGCGATCGAGCGTCTGGGAAGCCAGATCAAGGAGTCGCCGATGGGCGAGGTGCGTGTGCCGGTGCGAGTGGCGAATCCCGATGCCCCCGACCGATCCTGGGAGGCGGAGTTCCTGGTCGATACCGGCGCGACGGTGTCGGTGGTGCCGGTCGATGTGCTCAACGACTTGGGCGTCGAAGCGATCGACGTGGCCCGCTTCTGCCTCGCCGACGAGTCGTCGATCCTGCGGCGGGTCGGCCTGGCGCGATTCGTCGTGGCCGGCGTGTCTCGACACGCTGAGGTGATGTTCGGCGACGAAGGATGTCAGCCGATCGTGGGCAGCACCCTCCTGCAATCGATGGGGTTTCTCGTTGACCCGCTGCGCGAGCGGCTGTTGCCGCGTTCCGTCCTCACGGCCTCGCTGGACTAGCGCGCCAATCTGAGAATCGGCCGTGAAGTGGCGCCACCGTCACCGCCGACACATCCCGACGCCGCTGGTCGCACCTCAGTCCGCATACAATCGTCGTCGCCCAACACTGGGCGATCAACTGGAGCGACCGCCATGACCAATCCACCCAACCAACCGCAAACCCGGACTCACCCGGAACCTTCCGGATCAAACCTGCGATCATCGAGATGAATCCGGACCAATCTGGACGAATCTGGACAAACCTGGACAAATCTGAACACCTGGAGCCCCAAAACCTAGCAACACACGCCAATTTCGAAGCCCAGATCTGAAATTTCTGTCCAGTACCCCCAAAATCGCTCAGTCTCCACAAGACTCGACGATGCGGCTAGCCCTCGAGGATGAGGCGGGTGACCTCGTCGGGCGTGCTGAGCATGGGGTAGTGACCGGTGTCTATCTCGTGCCAGCGGGCGCCGAGATGCTCGGCGCAGCGGCGCTGATGGGCTTCTCCCGGATTCGGGGCCTGCCGGCACCAGATGACGGTCGCGTCCCAGGACTGATCCCAGAATGAATCGAGCTCCACTGGTTCGCTGAACACGGCGACCGGGTGCAGGCAGAATCGCTCCGAGGCCCAGGCGGCCAGGTCGGCGTCCATACTCGCCTGCAAGGCCTTGAGCATCGCCCCGGGTGCTGGGCCGGTCGCCACCTCGGAGGCGTCCACGGCGGCCCCGCTGACGATGTCGCGGATCCGCTCGCCGTGGTACAGCGCCAGCGCGTCGACGAAGACGATCCGTTGAATCCGCTCGCGCGCGATTTCGGCCACCCGCGTCAAGACCATTCCTCCGGACGACGTTCCCACCAGCACGACGTCATCCAGGTCCTCGTAGCGCATCAACTCCACGATCTCGTCCGCCTGCGTCTCGGTCGTGATCCCGGGCCGGACCTGCGCCGAGCGTTCGGCGCAGCCGTCGAGCGATGGCGCAAAGAGGACGTGGCCTGCGGCCCGGAGTTGATCCGCGACGGGCGACCAGATCCAGCCGCCCTGGTATGCCCCGTGAATCAGTACGAACGTCGCCATGCGAAACCTCCTCAGTGCTTGTTGAGGCAACGCCACACCTACGCTGCGCTACGCCGCCGTCAGCGAGCGGTCGGCGCACCAGAGCAGGCCGTTGCGCACCAGCCGGCCGAACGACGGATGCTCCCAGGTGCGCGGGTCGTGGCCGAGTTGCATGCAGAAGACTCGCGAGTCCCGGTAGGTCCGGGTCCAGGCCAGCGTGCGCATCGAGTTCGTGTTCTCGGTCGTCAACAGCACGTCGCAGTCTTCGCCGCAGTCGGCGATGGCGTAGGTCTCGTCCTGAATTGAGAAGTCCGAGAGTCCGGCAGCGACCGGGTGATCGAGGTTGACCTGCACGTCGTAGGTACTCTCCCAGGTGTCGTCGACCTCGATTCGCCGGTCGGGCATGCCGATCACGTCCGACCAGAAGCCGCCGACTCCCCAATTGAGCAGAGCGTGGTGCATGACGAAGATCGGCATTCCCGAGTCGACCATCCGCTCCAGGCTGTCGATCGTCTTCTGGTCCGGCTCGTCGCGCAGCATCGTGTAGAACAGGGTCACGTCGTAGCTGTCCCGCATGTCCTGGTCGTCTGACGGCGGCTCGGTGATGCCGTGGTCGCCACGAATGTCGGGCCGGCTGATCCGCAGGCCGTCGGCCATGAACGAGTCGTTGCCGGCGCCGAACAACCACTGGTCGAAGTGATGCACGTAGGCGTCGATGCCGTCGAGCCCGTTGAAGAAGTCGATGAACGGCCGGACGTGGTAGAAGTGTCCGCCGGTCAGCACTGCGACTGAAAGGTTGCTCATGACATGGTCCGTTTCGCTGGAATCGCCTGGTTCTCTTGCAGAAGCTAGCGATTCTGACACTCGGGCGGGTGCCGACGACGTAGCGGTAGCTTGCTGAAGGTGCGGACCACTGGTGCAAAGGACTATTCCCGATGAGTTCGAAGCGTATCGCGGTGATTGCCGGCGACGGCATCGGCAAGGAAGTCGTGCCGGAGGGCGTCCGTGTGCTCGAGGAGGCTGCGACCAGGTTCGAGGTTGATTTGGAGTTCGACTACTTCGACTTCGCCTCATGGGACTACTACGAACAGCACGGTCACATGCTGCCCGACGACTGGCAGGACCAGATCGGTGGGCACGACGCGCTCTTCTTCGGCGCCGTCGGTTGGCCCCAGAAGATTCCCGACCACATCTCGCTCTGGGGATCGCTGCTGCAGTTCCGCCGTGAGTTCGACCAGTACATCAACCTGCGACCGGCCCGGTTGATGCCGGGCATCGTCGCCCCGGTCGTGCGCCGCGACGGCAGTCCTCGCGAGCCGGGCGAGATCGACATGTTCATCGTGCGCGAGAACACCGAGGGCGAATACTCGAGCATCGGCGGACGGATCTTCCCGGGCACGGAGCGCGAGATGGTGATGCAGGAGACAGTGATGACGCGCGTCGGCGTCGACCGGGTGGTGAGATACGCCTTCGAGCTGGCGCAGTCGCGGCCCAAGCGTCATCTGACCAGCGCGACGAAGTCCAACGGCATTGCGATCACGATGCCGTTCTGGGACGAGCGGGTCGAGGCGATGTCGGCGAGCTATCCCGATGTTGAGGTGGACAAGTTCCACATCGACATCCTCACGGCGCACTTCGTCCAACGGCCCGATTTCTTCGACGTGGTCGTGGCGAGCAACCTGTTCGGCGACATCCTCAGCGATCTGGGTCCGGCCTGCACCGGGACGATTGGGATCGCGCCGAGCGCCAATCTCAATCCCGATGGCGCGTTTCCGTCGCTGTTCGAGCCGGTGCATGGATCGGCGCCGGACATTGCCGGCCGGGGCATTGCCAACCCGATCGGTCAGATCTGGTGCGGGGCGATGATGCTCGACTTCCTCGGCCACCGCCGCGCGCATGACGCGATCCTGGATGCGATCGAGACGGTCCTCGATCCGTCCAGCGGCGCGCCGCGGACACCTGATATCGGTGGGAGCGCGACGACCGCCGAGCTCGGGTCGGCGATCGCGGCGGCGCTGTAGCGGCTAGGCCGCGCCGTTGGGTGATTCCTGGGCGAGGGCTTCGGTGGCGGCGTCTTCGACGATGGTTCCTTTGAAGAAGTTTCGGTTGGTGTGGGCGTAGAGGCGGAGCTGGTTGGTGAAGGCGAAGTCTCGGAAGTCGTCGGGGCTGATGACTCCGTTCTCGACCGGCTCGTAGGCCTCGGCGACGGCTTCCGACATGTCGGGCACATCCCAGTGGCCGAGGTCGGTGCTCATGAAGGCTCGGATCTTGGCTCCGAACGGGTTGACCTGATCGTTGAAGGCCCAGGCCGTGATCGGGTCGTCGGCCTCGCAGCCGAAGTAGAACGATGGAACGAAGCGGTCGTAGAAGTCCTCGGCGCGCTCGATGTTCATCTCGCTGAAGTTGTCGCGCAGGCGCTCCTCGATGTCGGGCGCGGTCATGCCCAGCGTGCGCGGCAGGTTGTCGAGCTTGCCCTCGGTCAGCTCGCCGCCGTAGCGGGTGAACAGGTCCTGGGCGAGCTCGATGTCGAGGTTGGACGGATCGAGGTGGTGGAGCTGGTCGGGTCCGCGCTTTTCCCAGCGGGCGATGATGTCGGCGTAGATGCGTGCGCCGTGGGCGACGCCGCCCTCGAGCAGGGCGACGCGCAGCTCGGGGAAGCGGGTGGTGACGCCGCCCATCAGCAGCGACTTGCAGAGCACCTCGCCGGCGGCGGCGAAGTGGC